>JAZUBI010000021.1:0-45177 GCA_045638385.1 Eubacteriales bacterium | reverse complement strand
GTCTATCGTTAAACACGCGCGAGCAGCAATGCCTTACACCGTAAGACTTTCTTTCTGAGCAAAGACGGTTGAAATCGTTAGTGTTCTACTCATCCGTCTCGGCTTCGCCGAGCCACCTTCCCTCACAAGGGAAGGCTAACGCAAAGCGTGACGTGAGGGAAATTTATAGCCATGAAATACAAATTAAACAGATCGACAAATCAAAATTTGAATTTGTCGTTATTACAGAGCATTCAAGAAATAACCTTTCCGTCGCAGGTGATGTTGGTACTATTCTCCACCACGAATATCTTTTCCGGGTTGCCCTCGGAGAGCTTGGAAAACTTATTGCCCTCAAATTTTACGTTAAGGCAGGTAGTTACCTTTACGGGCACTCCGAGAAATTCCTCGCCATTTTCATTTACGTGATTGGTGAAGGTATTATTTCTGATGGTTACGTCCTGCGCTTCGGATATCGCAACGTCAAAATCATGCGAGTTATTTATGAAAAGGCAATCCTCAACGAGCACGTTCGTGCAGGGATAGCTGTCTCCCGCAGGCTTTACGAGCTTTGAAAGTCCGCCGTTGCCCTCGATGGCAAATGCGCCGAATTTCATATCACTCATATGGTCAAGCTTCTGGCTTGTATTATCAAAAATACATTTTTGAACAGTGGTATTTACTCCGACGGTGTTTTCAGCCCAGTTTTCCTCGCAGGATATCATAATTCCCGCACTTCCGATGTCTCTGAATGTGCAGTTTTTTGCGGTCACGTTTCTTGCCTTTACAGCTATTCCGCGAGCGCGAGTGTGGCGGACAAGAACGTTATCAAAGGTATAATAGCTACTCGTTCTGCTTACGTTATCAACTATAACGCGGTTCTTGGGATCGCTGGTGTTATCGTCAAGATCGTAGCCCTCAAGAGCCGCAAAGTTTGCGTCCTCGGTTCTTATTTTGATGCCGTACAAATAGCATGAGCAGACGATCGTTACAGTCTCGTCCTTATAAGGATAATCCCACGTGAGAAGATGATATTTTTCCTCCTCGAAAAGCGTATTGCCCTCTATTACCTCTGCGTCGCATACAACTCGACCGTTTGAGGTATAGCAGAATACTCTGTCACCCTTGCCAAAGGGAACGGTATTCGTGCCGGTACCCTCGGTCGACTTTGAAACCGTATAGAGATACTGTCTTGTGTTTGTCAAAAGTCCCTTATAGACAAGAGTTGTAGTTCCGTCTCCGTTGTCGATAAGGCGGTGGAGACGCGAGGATGCGCCGTGCTGGTTTGCACCGTCGTCGCACATGTGCTCAAAGAGGCAAGATGTCGCGTTGACACCGTAGAAGCCTGCGCTGATGTGCATAGCGTCAACAGATCCTGTTCTCGGTATCGAGCCGCGATAGCGGCCAAGAGCATCTATTGCGACCTCAAGATCAACACCGTACTCGGATTCAAGAGCCTTATATCTGTCATAGGTCTCCTTGTTGATTATAAACGGTGAGCGGGAGGTGTTGCAAACACGAACGAAGTTCACGTTCTCGCGAGTTCCGTAGCCCACAAGTCCCAAAGCCGCACCGTATCCGTACACGGTAATATCCTTATAGAGGATATTACCCGCATTGTGGATATAGAAGGTGTGGGAATTCTGTCCCGCCATTCTGCAGGACCATATTTCGCCGGGGAGCATCTTGCTCCAATATTTCTCCTCGTCCTTTATCATCTGGATGATGAAGGTCTTATCGTCTCTCTCCTCGGTTACGCGGAAATAGGGTTGTCCGTAAACTGCCCAGTTTGTGAATTTACCCGGATGGAACACCTCGGTAGAGCCCGAATATTTTGAAGGATCGGTCATAGCGTATCCGTAATCATAGCCTGCGGCATTGACCACATGGAGCTTGTAGTCGGGCAGCTTTTCAAGGACGTATATCTGTCCCGAGGACTGCTTGGCATATCCTATGGTCAAGCCTCTCCATTCAAAATAGTTTGCGGCATCCATGCTGATAGCAGGTCCGTAATCTACGTTTTCTCTCATTGCGCCGTATGCGTACACGCGAGTATTTGCGTGAATAGAGGTAAGCTGCAGCTCACTTGTCGCGCGGTATACTCCGGGGGGAATTATAACGACGTCTCCACTCTCCGCGCCCTTCAAAACGTAATCGTTAAAGGTAATGGGAGCATCGCACTCGGGATCAAAAATGAAATCCCTACGGGGCATATCTATAAAGAGATCCTTATTGACGTGCGGCAAAAGCTCCTCGTCTGCGCCGACATCTGCTCTCGCGTCAACGTCACGCAAATTGTCGCCGTTGTAATTGTCGCAAGAATCGTTAATTACATTATCGCACTTGTTGCCGTCGCAAAGGAGATAATTGACGCAGGACATGCGTATTTGCGAGGAAACGCTGTTTTCGATCACATAAATATTCTGTCCGCCCTCGATTTTTATCTCTTCTGTGCTGTTGAGCACCACAGCAGAGTTATATCCGCCGCGAATCTCAATGCGCTTTGCGGTATTGCGCGCGAGGAGCACGTTTTGAGAGCCGCTTTCAAGCAATACAGAGCCAAGCGAGCAATCTCTGATCACAACACTTGCCGCGCAAGATACAACCTCGCCGCTTATCTCACATTTTACTATTGCAACGTCATTAGCGTCAGCGCAAATTCGAAGCGATCCAAGCACAGAAGCTCCAAGCAAGCTATGGCAGGTGCCACCGTCTATGACAACGTCGCCTTCAATTATATAGTTATCGATTGGGCATACCGCGCCCTTTTCGCAAAGACTCGAATATTCTTTAAATGAAAGTCTTATTTCAGCCATAATAAACCTCCGTAAAAAGCAAAGTTTTTCAAAAATACAAGCTCAGCTTCATTTTAACATGCCAAAAAAGCATTGTCAATAAACATATACAATTTTCTTAATATCTAATCGATTTATCAAATAACAGGTAAGGATAAGTCAAATTTTTATATCTGCTCCCGCCCCGTTATCGCGCGTATCGCGGCGCGGTATTCGGAGGGAGTGCAGCCCTTCTTTCTTTTAAACCATCTTGAAAAATAAGCAGGCTCGCAGAAATCAAATTTTTCCGAAATTTCATTTGCGCCAAGATCGGAATAAATAAGAAGCTGCTCAACCTCCGACATTATCTTGTCGTGTATGTATTCGCGGACGGTGACTCCGTTGTCACGCGGAAAGCTTTTCGTGAAAAAGCCAACGGAATAGTGGGTCATTGCCGCAAGCTCCTCAAGCGTAAGCCGCATAGATAGATTCTCGCTTATCGCGCGAAATACGCGCTCGTATTTCTTTACAATGTCGATTTTCGATTCAAGATCCGCAGAGCTTTGACCGATCGCACGCACCACCTGATCAAGGCACAGATTTCTCAGCGCAAGCACAGCCAGCGCGTTTCCGTCGGTGAAAAGCCGTGCGGCCTCCTCTGTCGCCTCTTTGTTATCGTGAAATATCAGCGGATGATCGAGGTTTGAAAACACATCGTCAAGGTCCCCTATATAGGCGTTAAAAAGGAGCGTTATCTCGCGAGACTCACGCGTATACTCCCATTGGCAACGGACGTGGTTTCCTATAAGAAAAACGTCGCCTGCGCTCAATGTGCTTTTTTTACCGTTAAATTCGAGCACGGCCTCTCCCTCAATCAAAAAATGAAGCGAGTTTATCGTGTGCTGAAAATCTCTGTCGGTAAGAGTGCGGCTTATAAAATGCGGATGTATCGATGCCATATTGTGATCCTTAAGCTCCAATTTGAAGTTATTAAATAAAAACTGCATCGATTCATTTCTGCGGCAGATGTAATCAACTGTCTCGGTAATGATCATATAAATCTCCTTTAGGGAATAAAAAGTCAATCTTCAGTCAATTTTGTTCATTGTAAATCAAGTATAGCACGGTTATAATAAAATTGCAAGAAAAAATCTCAAAAGGAGAAAAAATTTATGAATTGCAGAATCGTTATGCGTGACGGAAGTCACTATGACATAGCCGCAACCGTTGAGTGGCGTGACGGTCACACGGTCGCTACGTTAAAAAAGGAAGCCTTGCCGGCAGAATGTGATTACGTTGACTTTTTATTCGATGCCTATCACTCCACGGCTTGTGATAATGGCTTTATGTTCGCTCCGAGAGGAACCAAGGAGGGTGGAACAGTGCTCTGTAAATTCCACGAGAGGGAAGATGATATCGAATACATATCGGACAGCAATTATATGCCCGTATTCGGCTTTGGCACCGATGAAAAATGCCTTTTCGCAATCGTTACGGGAATGAGATACGATTATCGCATCGTTATGGGTGTAAAGGGCGGAGAATATTATATTCATCCGCGCTTCTTCGTTGACGGCAACAGCTGCTTTGAGGATATTGCGATCGATCTTTATGATTTTCCCGTGGGAAGCGACTATAACGACATGGCGGCGCTCTATCGGTATATAAAGAATCCAAAGCCGCTTAGTGAGAAGGTGAAGGAATATCCCGCTGTCCGTTATGCTCTTGAGTCGCCCGAGCTTCGCGTTCGCCTTTGCTGGAAGCCCGTACCCTCACCCGTGCTTTGTCAGACCGAGGAAAACGAGCCCGATGTTATCATAGGATGTACTCTTGAGCGTCTTAAGGACATTCTTGACGGACTTAAGTCGCACGGCATTGAAAAATGCGAGGTCTGTCTTGTCGGAATAGAGACAAGGGGACACGACGGTCGCTGGCCGCAGCTTTTGCCTATTGAGGAGGCTATCGGAGGCGAGGAGGCTCTTCGCGAGGTTTGCAAATACGGTCAGAGCCTCGGCTACCAGATGGTAGCTCACACAAACAGCACCGATATGTATCAAATATCAAGATATTGGAACAAGGATGACGTTATCATCAAGCGTGACGGCGAATACTCATATGACCCCATCAACTGGGGAGGCGGAAGGCCTTATCACATATGCCCCGAATGTGTCATAAAGCACACCGAGGAGCATTACAGAATATTGCGTGAGATGGGATTCAAGGGGCTCCATTACATAGACGTTGTTACCAACTTCTCACCGCGCCCCTGCTTCAATCCCCTCCATCCTCTGACAACCGAGGATACCGCCGAGATCTACCGCAGCTTTGGAAGAAAGGCGCGCGAGGATTTCGGAGGATTCCAAAGTGAGGGCGGTTTTGATTTCGCGGCTGACGTTCTCGATTTCTCGCTCTACACCTGCTACAATCTCTATACCAATCCTCACCCTCTCTTTGACGAGACGATACCATTCTGGCAGATTGTTTATCACGGCTCTATTATGTATAATCCCTCTGCCGAGACCGTAAATTACTGCGTTAAGGACGAGAAATGTCACCTGAAATTCATCGAGTACGGTGGCAGACCCGCAATGTATATCAACTCCAAATACGTTGACGAGGGCGGTTGCGGAAACTGGATGGGAGAGACAGATCTTCTTTGCGCTACCGATGAAATGCTTGAGAACTCGCTCAACAAGCTCAAGGCAGTCTATGACGAGTATTGTTCGCTTAATTATCTGCAATATGAAAAGATGATCCGCCACGAAAAGCTCTCCGAGGGCGTTTATTGCACCACATATTCGGACGGCACAAAGATCACGGTTGACTATAACGAGGAAAAATACGAGGTTACCAAATGAAAAGGCGAAACGCTGTCTGCCTTTCGGCAATCTATCTTTTCCCCTTTGCAATGCAATGCTTTGTCAATAATCTGATGCCGCTTTTCGTAGCATCGCTTGATTTTGCCACCGAAAAAACGGTGGGCGAGGTCGCAGGTCTTGGGGCTGTCATAACCGCAGTTTCCTTGCTCCTTTGGTCATTTGCAAGCGGCAGGGCAAGAAAAAAAGGACGTCTTCTCGCCCTTTCGCTCGGATTGGTTTTTTCAACCTCATTTCTATTCTTGGCAAAGGATATGACATACGGAAAGCTTATGGTTTTCGTAACGCTTTTCTACTGCTGCTATATGTCGCATCAGCCTATTGTTGACACCATAGCATCGGAAAATTACACGCACACCTCTCATTCGTTTGCATTTTTCCGCTCATTCGCATCCTTGGGCTATGCCGCGGCAGGCCTTTTGATCGCACTCGTTCCAACAGACAATCCAAAACTTTTCTTTGTATATATCGCGATTCTTGCGCTGATCTCTCTTATCTTTGCTCTCTTCAATCGCGATGAGGATTTGGTCACCGTCAAGAAAAAGAGCGAGAGAGGAGGGCTGAATATTGATTTTCTGAAGTTTTCAATTTTCATCCTTATTTTGTTCTTCTCATCTTCAATTCTTGCGACCTTCACCGGCGTTTTCTTTACAGGAACGACGCATCTTGGCGGAGACGTTGGCATATTCGGCATTTTGGTCGGAGTTTCATCCTTTGCGGAATGGGGCTTGATAATCGCGCTGGCCAAATGGAGCGAAAAAGCAGATTCAAGGCTTATCTTCATTCTCATAGCCTTGAGCGGAGTAGGGCGGAGCATTATCCTCGCGCTCGCACCGACTCCTCTTGCCGCATCGTTTTCATTTCTTTTTAATCCTCTGTACTTTGCTCTGCTCGGAGCAACTGCCGCTCCCTATATCAAGAGCATTGTGCCCGCAGAGAGCAACGCATTTGCGCAAGGTGTTTACGTGGTCGTTTCATTCGGCGCAGGAACATTCTTGGGATCATACGTTGGCGGAATCGTTGCTGATTCGCTCGGAATCCGCAATATGTTCTTTATAGTAACATTACTGTTTACGGCACTTGTGCCTCTCACGTTTATTCTTATCAAAAAGAGAGAATATAAAAAACAATAGCAAAAATTATTACGGAAGATAACTCTTCCACAAGCTTCCATACTTTTCTTTTCTTTTCTTTATTAAAAAATCCCCCTTGATTCAGCTGAATCAAGGGGGATTTGAGTATTAAATAAAATTACTGCTCAACGTTTATAGTCTGGGGTATATATTCGCTCGTGTAATATTCGTAGCTTGCGGTATCTACCATCGAAATCGCGTCCTCAAGGCTTGAACAGAATGCCATGTGGGAAATATCAATGTAGTCATCCGCGCCAATATTACTTCCCGTGGCGAAGGGACGGAAAGTAATGAACTTAGCGCAATATTCACCGTTTCCGTTTGCGGTAAAGGTTCCTTTATCCGCCTGCTTACAACCGACAGCCTGACTCAGGTCAATGACTGCAGTCCTCCAGCTGAGAGTCGGATCCTCAATTGTTCCGGGCATAAGCTTCAAGCTGTCTCTCTCATTGACCGCAGAGGGATTTTGGGTACTTGCATAAAAGATTATCTGAGCCTGACCGTTTCCGTTGTCCGCGATTCTGTATTTCAAAACAAGATACTGACCGGTAACAACGTTGCCTTCAGCATTGGCGTAAAGGTTGAAGCCGGCGTCTGCCGTGCCGTAAATTCTTGCGAAATCCTCCTCATCGTCGCAGATCACCGACGTCGTGAACCGGGAGCTTGCGGCATTGGATATATCAACCGCGGAAGCGTATACGTTTGCAGCTTCGGGGATCTGCTTTACTGCTATCTCAGCGCCGCAAACACTGCACGCCCATACAAGAGTGCCGTCCTTTTCCGTCTCAACTATAGAATGCTCTCCGATGCACTGACCGTTTTTCTTGACGTCCTTTACGTCGGTAGAGGTTCTTGCAAATTTCACGTTGTCCTGATCTGCAACAGCGGAAATCTCTGTCCAATCATCGCAGAAATTAACGTACTGAACGTCAAATACAGTTTCGGCAGCCATATTGTCAAGCTGGAGGTAGAAGGTCATAACGGTAATATTTCCGTCAGCATCTGCCGCGCATGCCTTAGCAAATGCCGACTGAATATCTATAACGTAGGTCACCCACTCGTCATCAAGGGTAAGGCGAATAGAGGCGAGCTCGGATACCTTAGTTATTGTGGAGTCTGCGGTAGAGAACCAAACGCTGAACGCCTGACTCGGGTCAGAGCATCTCGCCTTGAAAACTATATATTTTGCCTTGCCGATCTCAAAAGGCTTGGCGGGTCCCATATTTCCCTCGGGGGTGATAAATCTTGTGTAAATGATCTGAGCGGTGGCGGCTTGCTCGCCTGCCTTGCTTAAGAAGCTTGCATATTTTCCGTTCACTCCGCTTACATAGCTCGGAGTTACCATATGGTATATGCCCGCCATCATAGAAAGCTCGCGCGCGGTAAGCTCCTTTGTGTTGTCGGGCTGCTCGGGGGATGCCTCCATTGAAGCGAGGTTATCATATCCGAACACCGTCTGCATCAAGGTCTGTGCGTATGCACGGGACATAAAGTCATTGGGGTGATTGATATTGTTTGCGCTTGTATCGCGGTAGCGCTTAACGTTGAGAATAGATTCGCTAACACTCGTCATAGGAGCAACAGCGCATCCAATGCCGTTTTCGGTGTAAAGCTTGTTTGCAAGCTCAATCATTGCAGCCTCGAAGGTGTGCTGAGTTGCAACACCGTATCCTGCAGCGACCTCAACGTGAATATTGGGAAGCATTGTAGAGATAAGAAGCACGTCAGCATCGGGGGCTGCGGTACGGGTAGCCATAACGGTCGTCTTAAGAATTTCTGCAAGCGCATCCGCCTTCGTATATCCGTTGTTCATGCCGAAGCCAAGCACAAGAAGATCGCAGCCGTATTGCTCCGCAAAATCATTGATATGAGCCTCGGCATTATCGCGTCCCTGCTCGGTTGTCCAACCGCCGATAGCGGTGTTTATGTAAGTAATTGTTCCTCTGTTGCCGTATGAGCAATCGGGAATGGTTCTGACAATGCTTGTGTTGCCAAGCGCGGTCCTTGCATCAACGCCCTCAATAGAGTAGCCGTAATAAGAGGCAATATAGCGCGTGAAGAGCATAGGCCAGCAGGGCACATTCGGGCCAATATTGTGATACCACGATGATTCAGCGCCTGTCGTAATACTGTCACCGCAGAAGATGATGGTAACGTCCTCTCCGGCTTCAAGCTTTGAAATAAAGCTCTCAAATCTTTCGGTCATTGCAGGGATCTCGCATCCGCTCCACTCGTCCGTGTGAGCATATGTAACCGCAACCTGGTACTTAGCCATCTGGGGGCCGTTCGAAACCATAGTAGGCTTCTTTGTTCCGTCGGGCATGACGGTAAAGAGTTTGATATTCACCGAGGTATCCTGGTAGTAAAGCTCCTCGGGAATATATGGAATTCTCGTTCCCTCAAGCAAAACAAGCTTTCCGTCAACGTAGTCATAATCAACGCCCTGCACATACTCGGTCTTAAGGTCGTATGAGCGGACGGAGATTATTTTCTTGGCATCATACATCAAAGGTGCTGTGTCACCAATACCGACGAACATTACGGTCTCGTTGTAAACAACGTTGCCATCCCAATAGGGAACCATATACGACATAAGGTCGTAATTCTTATATTCCTTTATTTCAAGATCATCGGGGAGAGTCTCTTCAGACCCTGTTTCCTCGGAGCTTGACTCATCGGAATCGGTTTCATTGGAATCTGTCTCTGTGGAACCTGTTTCAACAGTTCCGGATTCGGTGGACTCTGTTGTAACGGTGTCGGATTCTGCAGAGCCCGTACCGATAGGCTCCGTGGTAACAGAATCGGATTCTGTAGAGCCCGTGCTGATAGGCTCCGTGGTCACAGAGTCGGATTCTGTAGAGCCCGTATCTTGAGGGTCGGTTTCAATGGAATCCGTCTCGTCGGGATCAGTATCCGAAGGATCTGTCTCAATGGGGTCTGTGTCTGCGGGGGTAGTAGAGGCAGCCTCGGTCTGTCCTTCAGTTACAGGCGGCGTATTGCACGCAAAAAGCGAAAGCACCATAGCCATACAAACCAAAAGCACAACAAGCTTTAAAATGGATCTGTTGTTCATGTCTTTTCCCTCCAAAAACAATTCAAGAATCCGCAAAACCGAGGCACTGCATCATCTTGGTATTTGTATTCATTTTAAAATATGCCGCACAGATAATCAATGTATATTTTGTAAATATTTTACCGTTTTTTTGCTCTTTTATTTCCTTTTGCGCGTAATAGCCGTTTAAATGAGCATAAAAAGCGTTATTCTCGCAAAAAACAACCGCAAAAGAGATAACAACAGGTCGGAGTAATCATCAAAAGCACCGAATAAGAAAAAGCATCCGTGGGGGATTTATCAATGATTTTCATTTTATTATTAAATGCTCTTTGTTAAAAAAATCCTCATTTTTCCATTCATATAAAAAGTGCAAATGAGCAGAATAATATCAGAGACGCAAAGCGAGTTGATTTTGCAAATTGCTTGAGAACGGTATAAGGATAATGTAAATCCCGCGCCGCAGGCGATCTTGCATGATCTTTAAGCTTGCGGTGCGGCTCGATTCAATATAGATTATATGAAAAAAGACCGTTTCGCATATCGAAGCGGACTTAAGGAGAAAAATTATGGCAAACAAGAATGCTAAGAAGGCACTTGAGCAGTTTAAGATGCAGGCTGCAAGCGAAGTAGGAGTAAACCTCAACCAGGGCTACAACGGTGATCTCACCTCCCGTCAGGCAGGTTCCATCGGCGGTCAGATGGTTAAGAAGATGATCGAGTCCTACGAGAACTCTCTTCAGAACGGTTCTGCAAAGTAATTAAATTTTCAGAATAACGCAAAGATCCCACCGTTTCGGGCTTTTTCCGATACGGTGGGATGTTTTTTGCTTAGAGATTAAAAATTGATCTGCACGGTATCTACCTCGCTTTTTTTCGCGGGCATCATAAGTGCAAAGAGCAAGGCTACAAGAAGAACCGTGGTAGCGGCAAGTCCGCCCTCAAGTCCAAATGCTCCTCCGTTCCAGAGAGCGCCGTAGTCGTTGCTGACAGAGTTGAAGACAGACTCAAATTTCGGATTTCCGCTAACGCTCACTCCAAAAACGTTTCCCTGAAGGAAGTTCCAGGCGGTGTGGATCGCACTTGCCGCCCAAATACTGCCGCGCTTGAGCATAAACACAGCCGCAAAGACACCAAATAAGGTTATATTTAAAAATGCAATAGCGCTGAATCCCGAATTTGGTAAATGGAAAAGAGAAAACATAACAGAGCTTACAATAATCGCTACCCACTCCTTGTTTCTCCTTGTAAGCGACATCAGCAGGTATCCGCGGAACAGCACCTCTTCACCCATTCCCTGCAAAATAAAGGCAAGGAAAAAGAAAATAATCACTGCCGGAGACGACGTACCGTATGAAAAGCTCATGCTTCCGGTCAATAAGCACACAAGCGCAGGCAGAGATATCATGACCGCGCCGATAGCAACGCCAAAAAGATATTCGGGGATCATACCCTTCTTATTAAATCCCATACTGAATCTGCTTCTCTTTTCAAACCGTTTACAGTATATTATTGCGGCGAGAATATAAAACGCAGAAAGGGCTAAGAAAGCGGCGTAAGCATAGCCCGGAAGATTTGCGGTAAAGGCATCAAGATATTCGGTAAGAGCGCTCATATCGGCAGATCCGCTTTGCACCGTCTGATCAATAACCTCATAATATCCCGCATCGAAAAACATCATAACGGTAGTTAAAATCGACTGTGCCACAGTTATGGCAGACGTTCCGATCATAGCAACAAGTAAGAATATAAGTATTTCATAAAAAATGCTTCTTGGCTTTGCAAATGGGGAAAGGCTATTTTGCGCATCGGTAAGCATTCTTGTTTTTGGAATTGAGTAAAGCATACATACCTCCTTTTCGTCTTGTTGTTATATTTTACCATTTAAGCGAAAAAAATTCAAGGGGGGTGACTGATTTTAATAGTGGCAAATCCTTAAATTACGCGCCTTAAATTGCCAAATGTCGACAATCTCCTATGCGTTTGATAAAAAATACATGTGATATTTGACACATAAAAAATTGTCTTAAATCATAATTTTTATATCTTTTTTTGCATTGAACATTTCTTTTAGATAATTTATACTATTCATAATAGATATATTAATTGATGTCATATATCGTGATTTCTGTCATCGGAAAATTAAAGCTGATTTCAGCCAGGAGGAAAACATGAAAAAAGATTTATTCAAGCTATACTCCCTTATCTTAGTAATCATTATGCTGCTTTCACTTGCCGCATGCGGAGCGGGCGGAGAAGCCAGCTCCGAATCGGAAAGCGTAACAATCGTTGAAACCTTGACGGAGAGTTCACCAAACACGGAAGGCGCGTCGACCACCGAAAGTACACCGACCACCGAAAGTACACCGAACACCGAAAGTACACCGAACACTGAAAGTACGCCGAGCACTGAAAGTACGCCGACCACAGAAACCGATAAAAATACCGAGACCGAAACGTCGAAGGCAACCGAATCCTCAAGCGGCAACGAAACCCATACAGAGGGCAATTCAACCCCCGATACCGACACCGCCGACGATAGCAACACCGCATTGGAAACCGAAACCGAGACCGATAAAGCTCCCTGCGAGCACGAATATAAAAGAGAAACCTCCGGTAACGATTGGGTCATAATCTGTACAAAGGATTGTGGATATAAATACGCATACGGTCTGGATTCTACCGCCGCGCTCAACTTCTGGAATGCCGAAAATCTCGGCGCGTGGAGTAATATCAACGGAAAGATAGATTACACCACACACTTCGAGCTCAACGGGCCTCAATTCAGCAGATTCACAAACATACGCGCCGAATCAAGCCAGATGGGTATCAACGCAAGCAAAACGGGTGAGAAATATCTCATAATTAAGATAAGAGTCGGAGAGAACGGACTTGGACAAACCTACATGCAGTTCTACACTCCCTCAAACCTTGCAAGCGGTCAGAACTACGGTCATGCCGGATTCGCTATCGCTGTAAGTGAGGATAATGAATGGCATACAGTGGTCGTAGACCTTCCCGCGCGCGTTGCGGCGGGCGGATACAATCTCAAGGACGGCAGCTACGACTTGAGCACTGTATATATCCGTCCTTTCGGAGACAAGCAGACAGCCGCTATCGGCAGAAACGACGTATACGTCGATCTGGCGTATATAGCTATATGTGATAACTTATCCGACATAGCAAAGCTCGTTGGAGGCGACACATACGAATGGTCGGTGTCAAATACCGTCAATGAGATAAGAAATACCGCGGATAGTCCTGCAGACGGCGAGGAGACCGATCCTCCAAAGGATCCTGAAACGGAAACAGAAACCGAGACAGAAACAGAAACCGAGACAGAAACAGAAAAGCTCAACATTCCCGCAGTAGAGCCTAATAAGGGATGTAGTAAGTGCCATGTTCAGGTAACACAGAACGGCAACAAGTACACCTGGCAGTGCAACGTTTGCAACACCGTGTACGATGAAATAACACTTTCCGATGATGTCAACTATTACACAGCGGTTGGACAGTTCAATACGAGTGCATGGGCAGCTACCGTCAGCAACAGAATATATGCCGACGGTGATGTACTCTATCAGAGATTCTCTATTACTAACCACGGCGGAACAATACCGCTCGTTACAAGCGGAAACGTTAAAAACGGATATCTTGTTGACAGTAAGGGCGGAAACGGAAGATATTTCGTCTTTAAGATGAGAACCGTTAACGTTGAGGCTTTGGCATGGCGTATTACCGCAACAACCAATGGCGGCACAGCCACCGACCCGAGCGGCAGCTATCTTGCAAGAAGAGAGGCTATGCCCGAGGGCGAGTGGGCGGTATATGTCGTTGATATTGCCGCACTTCTGAAGGCTGAGAGCAGGATCACTACGTACGGCACGGCAGGAAACACCGATCTTACAAAGATCGCCGCAGGCTTCATGTACGGACACAATCTTGGCGGTGCGGTTACGGATGCCTACTTAGATATTGCTTACTTCGCAGTTTGCGATAGCTGGGAAGAGATAGAAAGCGTGGTAGGTGACGAAAAGGTCATCTTAACAGATTGGAAGAACAGCACAAGTGATAAGAAGCTCTCGTCCAAGGGCGAGCTTCCCGTTGATACCAAGGGTGACGATGCGGCAAAGGTCATTTTCTCAAAGACGGGCAACAAGCTTCAGATATTCCTTCGTTCTCCCGATGCCGAAAAATACACCCGCTACGACTTTATCTATATTGAGGATGAAAGCAGAAAGTTTGCATCCTGGAAGCTTGAATCGTTAGAGATATGCGATTCAAATCTTAACAAGCTCTACAATACTATGGTCGGTGACTCGACCGAGTGCGAGGGCGCGCTTCAGGAAAGATATGCAGACGGAAGTCTCGCCGCAGACTTTATAGGCGGATACCACGGAGACGAAACGCTCAAAAAGATCTCCGTGCTCATCGACGGTGTCGAGATCGATATGTCAAAGGATTACGACCTTACTGCGTGCGAAAGCGTACAAACTATCGTTGAGTCCTCTCTTTACAGATGTGACACCACCGAAAAGGTATTCGACAGAGTCAGAACAAATACTTGGACAAAGGACGGACTTGAGATAAAGAACAAGTACACCGCAACCGCGAAGATCACGATCTACCGCCCCGAAACCTCTATGCTCGCAATTTCGCTTGATTACGGCGAATACGAGGGACTTATCACCGAGCATTGGGATAACGTTCACAACGAGTGGATCGAGATAGGCGAGTTTACCGAAAGCGCGGGAAGATACAGCGCAGCAGGAATGACCGAAGCCAAGATGAGAGGACTTCTCAATGTTTCCGTCAGCGCGTACGATTGTACCTTTAACAGTCAGGCGCTCAACCCCAGCGGACACTTCAGCTACAATTATTTCAGTGATGATAACATGCGTGTTAAGATATATCTTGCGCCCTTCTATGACCGCACGTTCGAGGTTGGAGACGTGTTCGAATGCACCAGCTTCCAGAGCGTTTTTGCGGCTGAATAATTTAAACATTTTAAAAAACATGGCGGAAAACCTCGTGCTTTCCGCCATGTTTTGATTATTTGATAAAATTTTAAAAAATGCGCCAAATATTGTGACATTTTCAAAAAAATATGTTATAATGAAAAAAACCGTTATGAAACGGAAAGTGAGGAAATCGAAATGACAAACAAGGTCTTATATTCAAAAGAGGGAGAGTCTCTGTACATATACATGCCCTCTCCGTTCACGGATAAATTCACAAAATACGCCTTTCTCCGCATTGTAAACCCCTACACCAAATACGATTGCTGGAGAATATACCGCATAGAAATATGCGATAGCGAATTAAATATGCTCTATTCCAACCAGCCCGGCGAAACAGAGTGCGAGGGCGCGTTGCGCGAAAGGCTGGCGGACGGTAAGGTAGCCTCTGATTTTATCGGCGGATACCACGGAGACGAGACCATGACAAATCTCACAGTTTATATTGACGGCAGTGAGATTGACATGTCAAAGGATTACCCTATCACCGAATGTGACAGCGTAAAAGCCGTTGTAGAATCTGTTCTCTTCAGAGTTGATTCGGACGAGAAGGTTTTTGAGAGAGTTAAAACTGACACTTGGACAAAGGATGGAGTAGAGATCAAAAATAAGTTCTCAACAGTCGCAAGGATCTCTATTGAGCGCGCCGCAACATCTATGATCGCAATATGCCCCAACCTCGGTGAGTACAAGGGACTTGTTACAGAGCATTGGGATAATATAAGCAATCAGTGGATAGAGATATGCCAATTTGACACTCACATGAACAAATGCAACGCTACGGGACTTATCGAGGCTCGAATGAGAGGACTTCTTGACGTTTATCTTAACACATATGATTATATGATAAACGGCATTCCCACCTCACCGTACGGACATTTCAGCTATCAGGCATACAATCCCAGAAAGGTAAAAATATACGTCGATCCCTTCGTCAACAGAACACTTGAGGTCGGAGACGTCTTTGAAAGCACCAGCTTCCAGGCAATTTTTGCCGCAAAATAAACGCAAAATCAGGGCGAAGAGCAAAAAAACTCCTCGCCTTGATTATTTTTAAAGCATTTTTTTAAAATAATGCGCAAAAAGGGTTACATTTCGATTAAAATATGTTATAATAGGCTTAATAGAGGCAAAATTTGCCTAAATACGAAAAAAAGGAATAAAGAAATGAAAAAAACTTATTTAAGAGAATATGCAAAGCTGCTCGTTAAATGCGGAATCGCAGTAAAGAAGGGCGACATTGTCATTGTAAACGCAGGACTTGATCAGCCCGAATTTGTTAAAGCTGTTGTTGAGGAATGCTATCGCGCCAAGGCGGCAAGAGTTATGGTTGAGTGGTCATATCTCCCCCTTACCAAGCTCAACGTAAATCATATGAGCTCAAAGCTTCTCGGCAAGGTCGAGGAATTTGAGGAGGCAAAGCTTAAGTACAGACTCGAAAAGAACCCCGCAATGCTCCATATCGTTTCGGATGATCCGGACGGACTTAAGGGCATCAATCAGGAAAGATTTGCAAAGAGCATGGCAGAAAAAATGAAGGTCATCAAGCCCTACCGCGATGCTATGGATAATAAATATAAGTGGTGTATCGCGGCTGTTCCGGGTAAGGAATGGGCAAAAAAGGTATTCCCCGGAGAGAGAACCTGCACGGCGGTAGAAAAGCTTTGGAATGCAATACTCTTGGCTTCTCGCGTTATCGATAAGGAGGGTAATCTCCTTGATCCCGTAGCAGAGTGGGATAAGCACAACAAGAGCTTCCTTCGCCGTTGTGAGATACTCAACAAGGCAGAGCTCTGCGAGCTTCGCTACAAGGCGTCTAACGGTACGGATCTTAAAGTCGGTCTCATTGAAAACGGAAGCTTTATGGGCGGCGGAGAAGACACGCTCGGCGGCGAATATTACAACCCCAACATTCCCACAGAGGAGATCTTCACCTCTCCGAAGGCAGGTGTTGCAGAGGGTATCGTTTATTCCTCAATGCCTCTTTCATGGCGCGGCGAGATCATAGATAACTTCTCTATGAGATTCGAAAACGGCCGCGTTGTAGAGGTAAAGGCTGAAAAGAACGAGGAGCTTCTTAAGACCATGGTAAGTATGGACGAGGGCGCTTCAATGCTCGGAGAGTGCGCATTTGTTCCTTACGATTCGCCCATTCGCGAGAGCGGTATCATGTTCTATGAAACACTCTTCGACGAGAATGCCGCTTGCCATTTCGCAATCGGTCGCGGATTTACCAACACCATCGTAAATTACGATAAATACACAAACGAGGAAATGAAGGAAATGGGCATCAATGACTCGGCTCTTCACGTTGACTTTATGATCGGAACAAAGGATCTTTCAATAGTCGGCGTAAAGAAGGACGGCAGTGAGCTCGTTATCTTCGAAAACGGTCTCTGGGCGTTTTAATTTGTGATTGGAGAGCGCGCAGGGAGCTTGTTTAGTCCCCCTACGCGCATCCCATAAAAAAAGAAAGGAGGAAAGAGCATGCCAAGAAAGCCGAAAGCAAAAAACGCATTAAGCGCAGGCGAAAGAGTTGCGCTTTATGAGGCAGAGAGGGCAGAAAAGAAATCAAAGGCAGGCATTGAGGTTAATTTGGACATAACTGATGCCGCTCCGAGCACAGCTACAAATCAAGCTGAGATCGAAAAGCCGAAGATAGTATTGCCAAAGCCCCAGCATGCAACCGTAAAGGTAGATTTTTCGATCCCGATGGGCGAAATCAAGCCTATGCACGCAATGTGCAACGGACCCGTATCATACGGAGCAGATCTTTCCCCTCTTTTCAAGGAGATCGGTGTTCCGTACGTCAGATTTGACGAGACCGACACCGCGATCTCATCCTACGCGATAGACATATCGAGAATCTTCAAGGATATACACGCAGACCCGCAAAACGAGAAAAGCTATGACTTTTCATATACCGACAGGTATGTTGCGGCGGCTCACAACTGCGGCGCAAGGGTAATATTCCGCTTGGGCGAGAGTGTTGACAGAATGCACTCCGGCAAGCAGGTGTCAGTGCCTGAGGATATTGATCTTTTTGTTGACGTGTGCGCAAATGTTGTAAGACATTATAACGACTATTGGGCAAACGGATATGCGTACGGCATCGAATATTTTGAGATCTGGAGCGCAGGGAATACCGCGCGCGACAGTGATATGAGCAAGACGCTTGAGCTCTACAGACGCACGGCAACGGCAGTAAAGCTCATTGACAGTGATATCAAGGTCGGCGGCATGTGCTTTTCGGAGGACAGCGCCTTGCGCGAATTTGTAAAATACTGCAGAAAGTCGAGAGCTCCTCTTGATTTTATAACCGTGTCGTCCTTTGACTCTGATCCCGCGGATGTAGAGAGCAGAATAGTGAATATCATACCGATATTGCACAATCTTGGATTTAACGAGACCGAGATTATCGTCGGAGCTTGGAATTACATTGACAAGGATGCAATCGGAAAAATACCGCTTGAGAAGGCGTTGTCGTCATCAGACTCAAGATTTGCGGAAGCGAAGCGAAGGATATTCGAGGAGCAAGGATCGGTCAAGGGTGCGGCCTACGCGCTTTCGCTCATGATCGCGCTTGCAAAGATTCGCGAGGCAAAAATGGCTTGCTATTACGATGCGCAGCCATATCTTTCCGCCTGGTGTGCGATCTCGGACAGATTTGGAAACCCAGAAAAGCCTTTTTACGCATTCAAAGCGTACGGAGACATTTATCGCGCGGGCAGAGAGATCTGGGCTGTAAGCGAACAGACAGACGGATATGCGCACACAGGCGTGTACGCCATCGGTGCGGAGGGCAACGGAGCATATTATGTGCTTATCTCCTCCTTTGACGGATGCGGAATGGTCGACCTCAGACTCGATTCCATCCCATCTGATGTATATACCGCAGAGATATACATGCTGGACGGAGTCAAGAATATGAGTTTGGCAGACACACTCCCGATATCAGGCTCAAAGAAGCGAATGCTGCTTAACATAAGCCAATACGGCGCGGCACTCGTCAAGCTGTATTGAAATAAAATTATGCGCACCTGCTAAAATGCAGATGCGCATATTTTTTAGTCTATATCTTCTTCTACCTTGTCGGGAGGAGCAAGGAGAGAATCGGGATGCTCTATAAGCCTCTTGAGATGCTTAAATGCCGTTGCATACTGGAATCCGTCGCAGGTGCGCTCGTCGGTAACGACCTTCACGTCTATCACGCGCCTCTTGCGTATGTCACCGTTTTTATCTATCTCAACAACTCTTCTTTTGGTTCCGTACGAAATAAAAACCGGAAGATTACCGAAGTTGTAGAGATGGTGATAAATAGGTCTTATTCCGAGAGAGCCCATGCTCGTGATTATCATTGATCCCCAGAAGGGAAGTGAATCCATGAGCGCCTTGGGGCACATACCCCAATAATCAAGCCATTCTATGATCTTGACTGTCCATCTGAAGGGAAGGCGAGGGAATTTCTTAAAAAATTTAGCCACTCCGTCTGTTCCGGTGTCATCAATGTTTGTAACTGCGGCATTGAATTTATCATAGACATCAAATATCGAATCGTGGGGATCAAATTGAACCTTGATGCAGGTCTCCGGAGCATTCATGGTCATTTCCTTTTTGACCGTCATCGCTATCTCGATATTGTGTCTTGCGAAGATGCGCTGTCCGCTTACAAATCTGTTAAGATAGGGGTAAGCCGCAATAGTGCGAACGTATGCCGCGATAATAACGTGCAGGATAGAAAAATTCTCCTTGCCCGACTGTATCTGCTCGCGAACGATGAGCTCCGCCTTTGTAATGTCTATCTCGTCCGCAAAGGTATTGCAGGCGTCCGCGCGCTCTCGCATAATAAACGGCATCGCAACGTGGAGTCCGTCAAGAGTGCGAAGGCGCCTTCCTTCGCGTCTGTCCCCAATGCGGCGTTTTCTTTTCTTGTTGGCTTTTTTGCTTGCCTCATCGTTTGATTTTAAAGAAAAATCGTTTGAAATTGCACCCGTTTCCATGACGGGGCTTTCGGTCTCGGCGTTGATTTGTGACGCTTGATCTTTAACCTCGTTATTCATGCAACCTGTCTCTTTTCTTAAAATGAATTTGTTTTTCAACATAATATAACACGATTATACCTTATTTTCTCTAAAAAGTCAACAATTTACGGAAATTTACCTATTTTCGTCAATTTTTGCAGATCTCATTGCAATATACCGTAAGGGTAAATTAAAATTTTCAGATTGACACGAAATATAAAATGTGGTAAAATATAATCAAAATAATAGGAAAAAGAGGTGTTTAAATGAAGCACGTTGATATATATACCGACGGTGCCTGCAGAAACAATCCTGGACACGGAGGATGGGGCGCGATCCTCGTCTACGGCGGAAAGGAAAAGGAGCTGTCGGGCGGCGAAGAAATGACTACAAATAACCGAATGGAGCTCTCTGCTGTCATAGCGGCGCTTTCCGCGCTTAAGGAAAGCTGTGAGGTAACTCTCACGACCGACTCGCAGTATGTAGTGAATGCGATAGAAAAGGGTTGGCTTGACTCCTGGCAGAGCAAGGGCTGGAAGAAAAGCGATAAGAGCCCTGTCCAAAACGTTGATCTTTGGGAAAAGCTCATTTTGCTCCTTGACACACACAAGGTGAGCTTCGTTTGGGTGCGCGGACATAACGGACACCCATACAACGAAAGATGCGACGTCTTGGCAACGACATTCGCGGATTCCTTCAATACTAAATAATTTGCAGAGAGATCAAGAATGAAAGCATATACCGTAAAGAGAATTTGCGCTCTTATCATTGCTTTGATAACGGCAGTTTCCATGTTCGCTTGCGATAGAGGCAGTGATACGTCACAATCATCGGAAACCCCAAAAGCCACCAACACAGAAACCGAACCGACACAGACTGCGCCCGAATCATCAGAGTCGGACACAGATACCGATACAGAGACCGAAACCGAGGGATGCGAGCATCCCTACGCCGCAAGCGCAGAGGGGCACTGGAAGCCCGCGTGCGACGTGTGCGGGAAAAAGGCAGGTAAAGTGCAGGATCACGAAATATACGAAAAGATCAAGGATCAGGGCGACCGTCTTGCATACATATATCTCTGTTCAATATGCGATTTTGTGGTATTCAAGCAGGAGCTTTCCTACGATATAAACGTATATATTCCTCCAACTGACCTTGCGGCAACACGCTGCTACAACTACAGCGGCGCGTACTATTTTGAGGATAACGTAGGATTTACCCGCTTCACGTCAAGCGGAGCTGCGGGAATCATATATGCGTATGAGGACACTGCGTGTGAGGACGTTTCGGGAAGATACCTTGTAATGAAGACAAGAATGAGCGGCGGAAGCGCGGCAAGACTCGTTATAAAATCCGCCAATGCCGCATCATCCGTATCTGTCACTCCCTGCGAGATACCCGAGGAGTGGTGCACGATAATCATTGATATGGCCGCGATAGGAAACGGAAAAACCACGGGATACGTTCCGGACGGCGGCGGTGACTATTACTTAAGCCTTCTCGATATATACCTTGCGGATAATACAACTCTCCCCGCAGAAGGATATATGGATATTTCATACATTACTGTTGTTGAAACGCTGGATGACGCTCGCGACTTTGCGGGAGAGAACGAGGTGCTTTATATTTACGACAACGTAATGATGAATCCTTTTCCGACAATAGAGGGGGCATTCTGCAAGCACAGCTACGAGTATGATTCTCAAACACACTCTATGTCCGCATGTGAAAATTGCGGTATGGAGGCAGTAACAGACGAAAAGCATAAGATAACCGAGAGCGTCGCTTCAGGCGTTTACTCCTACGGATGCGAATGCGGATATAGCTTTGACGTATCTAAAACGGTTTCAAGTGCAGTAAACACATTCCTCTCTCCCTCCTATATAGCAAAGCATGCCGACAATGCGAACTGTTGGTCGGGCGGCGAGCTGATGTACGAGGAAGGCGGCGAGCCCTTCGCCAGAATTTACGGACGCGACCTTGATGCATCCGGTAACAAGATCACAGATGATAAAAAGAGCTGGAACGTATATTCAAACGGCATAGCCGTAACAGGTCAGTACCTCGTTATAAAATACAGAGTTCCCGACAACAGTCTTAAGTATTTCGGAGACGGAAAGAGCAATCACACACAAAGCCAGATCAGAATCTATACAAGCACCCAAAGAAACGGCGCTACCGACGAGAAGGACGGCTTCTATCTCCCCGTATCCGAGGACAATCAGTGGCATGTCGCCATCATCAACCTTTCCTTCTCGGTAGGAAATTCCGGCGGAAGCACATACGTCGCCTCGGAGGATGGCACGTACACAATGAAATTCTTGCAGCTCCGATTGTTCTACGGCGGCCTGTCCACCGCGACGGATTATACCGATATTGCTTACATCGGATTCTGCGATGAGCTTAGCGAGGCGGTAAGCCTTGTTGAGGAAACCGAGTATTATTGGCAGTGTACCAAGGGCGAGAGAACCGGATATACCGTAGACAAGGCAGAGGGGCCAAATCCCGAGGATGAGATCCCCAAAACAGAGCCCACTCCCGACCCCACGCCCACTCCTACAGAGCAGCACGTTATAACAGAGACCGTCAAGAACGGCGTTTATTCGTATAGCTGCACACACTGCGATGCAGAGATCAACAGCCTCAGCGCGCCAAGCACAATAAACAAGTTCTATTCTCCGAAATATCTTTCAACCGCAAGCGGATATAACGCAGTCACCAACATTATGATCGATGATGACGGAACTGTATTTACAAGGATCACGGGCAAAAACGGCGACGCATTTGAGTATTACCTCGTTGACCGCTCGGGCGCTCCCGCAACGGATGCAGGCGCATTCAGATATCTTGTATTCAGAATACGCGTCAGCAACGCTGCAAAGCACCTGAACGCAGTATTTGAAATGGGAAGCGCAAGCACGTCGGTAAGATTGAATAACTCCATGAAATCGGGCGAGTGGGTAACTCTCGTTCTTGACATGGATAAGCTCGCAAAAATCATGCCAAATAGCGACGGAAGCTACAAAATAAAGCATTTCCGCCTCTACCCACAGGCACTTGGAGCAGATTACGTTGATATAGCGTATATAGCGATGTGCGATGATTGGACAGAGGTCGCACCCATTGTGGCGGATGAAACGGCAACTCTTATCACTCACAGCTCCAATGCCGGAGGAAAAGTGTCCGCAGAGGACGGTGTATGTCTGGCGCATATCCCGAACGAGATCGTTTCAAACGGAACATACACATACAATTGCTCAAGCTGCGGGGAAACACTTACAACAAAGACGGTATCCGAAAATATCACCAAATATTATTCTGCGAGCGCATTAGCATCTGCATCGGGATATAATTCAAGCAGAGCGTTCCTCACAGATGAAAGCGGAGAGGTTTTCGCGCGAGTCCGGAGCAACACAGGAGGAGCGTACCATTTCTACATAGTCAATCTTGACGGAGCGCCCACCACAGACATAGGTAGATCCGCACGATATATCATGTTCAAGATAAGAGTAAGTGATATTACCGACGAATATGTATTCTCTATCGCAACAAGCTCCGGAAGCGCGACAACGCTCCCGTTGCACAAATCGGTTACAAAAGCGGATGAGTGGGTAACGGTAGTTTATGATATGGATGCTATTATGAAGCTCAATCCCGACACCGACGGAAAATACATTCTCAAAAAATTCTATATGTACACCAGCGAAACAGGAACAAATACGTTTGACATCGCGTGTGTTGCATTCTGCGACACTTGGGAGGAAATATCAAGCGCAAGCGGTGACAGTAGCGCGATGCTTGTAACCAACAGGGAGCAGGCGGGAATATCCGTCAGCACTACAGACGGAAGCGTGATAACAAATTAAATAAGCGTTAAAAACAACGATCCCCCGACCGCTTGTCGGGGGATCGTTGTTTTCTTATATTTCACCGTTCTGCATCAGCTTTTCATAGGATACGATTGAATCCTTAATAATCTCTATCGCTTCCTTGTAATCATACAGTTCCTTGACGGCTGTTTGCTTATTTTCAAGTTGCTTGTACACCGTAAAGAAATGCATGATCTCATCAAAAATGTGAGCGGGAAGCTCGTTTATTGAGCGGATGCCCTTGTATGTCGGATCGGAAAACGGAACGGCAATTATCTTATCGTCGAGCTTTCCGCCGTCGATCATTCGCATAGCACCGATAGGATATACCTGTACAAGAGTCATCGGAAATATCTGCTCGGAGCAGAGAACAAGAACGTCGAGCGGATCTCCGTCGTCAGCAAAGGTTCGCGGAATAAACCCATAGTTTGCAGGATAGTGAGTCGCGGTATAAAGGACTCTGTCAAGCCGCAAAAGCCCGGTTTTCTTATCAAGCTCGTATTTACAGCTGCTATCCTTAGGTATCTCGATCACAGCGGTAAAATTATCGGGAGTGATCTCCTCGGGAGCAATATCGTGCCAGATATTCATAGCCTTTCCTTTCTGTTATGTAATCAAATACGGATTATTTGACGTAGTCAAACTCAAATCCGTACATAGAAACGGTATCTCCGTCGCCACAGCCCTTCTCCTCAAGAGCCTTGAAAACTCCGCTCTTTGAGAGTACCTTTTGGAAATAATCAAGCGACTCGTAGTTGTCAAAGTTGATCTGACCCATAAGATTATAGAGCCAATCGCCCTCAACAAAGTATTTACCGCCCTCAAATGTGATATTTGTTTCCTTGCCGCTCGATACGAACGAGTCGCTTTCGTCGTATTCTCTGTCATATACGGCAACGGGGGGAAGTGTGTTCAGACGCTTTTCAACCATTTTTATCATTTCGTCAAGATTTTCGCCGGTGTATGCGGAAATGTACATCATCTCCCAGCCGTTTTCCTTAACGAATGCCTCAAATTTTTCAACGTCAACAATATCGCGATCAAGAGAATCCACCTTGTTCGCGATTATGATCTGCGGACGTGTGGCAAGCTCAGCGCTGTAACGCTCAAGCTCGCGGTTGATGGTAATTATATCGTCAACGGGGTCTCTGCCCTCAAATGCGGAAATATCAACAACGTGCAAAAGGAGTCTGCATCTGTCAACGTGGCGCAAAAACGAGTGTCCGAGTCCCGCGCCGTCAGCCGCGCCCTCAATAAGACCCGGAATATCAGCCGCAACGAATCCGCGCTCGGGTCCCGTAGAGACAACACCGAGATTGGGGGACAGGGTGGTGAAATGGTAATCGGCTATTTTGGGCTTTGCTGATGATATGACCGAGAGGATGGAGGACTTTCCAACGCTCGGCATACCGATAAGACCAACGTCCGCGATCATCTTAAGCTCCAGAATGACCTCGCGCTCCTCGCCGAGTGTTCCGTTCTTGGCAAACATAGGCGTTTGTCTTGTCGGGGTGGCAAAATGCTTGTTTCCCCAGCCGCCGCGTCCGCCCTTGCAGCAAATATAGTCCGCGCCGTCGTTCTGTGACATATCGTGAATTATCTTACCGCTCTCAACGTCTTTGATAAGCGTTCCGGGGGGAACAAGTATCACAAGGTCGTCCGCGGTCTTTCCGTGGAATTTTGAGCCCATTCCGTCGCCGCCGTTTCCTGCCACAAATTTTCTCTTGTAGCGGAATGCAAGCAGGGTGTTTGAGCCGGGATCAACGCGGAAAACTATATTTCCTCCGTTTCCGCCGTCACCGCCGGACGGTCCGCCCGCCGCAACGTATTTTTCTCTGTGAAAGGCAATCGCGCCGTTTCCGCCGTTTCCTGCCTTGATATAAATTTTTATTTTGTCTATAAACATGTTTTCGCTCTCCTTTCTGGAGATATAGGTTTGATTTTACTTGTCGTTATCCTCTCCGCGCTCACGGATAATGAGCTTTATGGGAGTTCCGGAGAAGCCGAAGGTCTCTCTCATGCAGTTTTCAATATATCTCTGATAAGAGAAATGGAAGAGCTCTGCATTGTTGCAGAAGATAACAAATGTAGGAGGAGCAACGCTGATCTGAGTCATATAATAGATCTTCAAGCGTTTGCCCTTATCCGTGGGAGGCTGAGTACGCATGGTAGCCTCGCCGAGAACCTCGTTGAGCATACCCGTGGAGATTCTGGTGTTCGCCTGGTTGTGAACGTAATTTATGCGCTCGTAAATGTTGTCGATGCGCTGTCCTGTTTTGGCTGAAACGAAGATTATCGGAGCATAGGGCATATATGCCAGGTGCTCGCGGATGCTTCTTGTAAATTCATTGACCGTGGAGTTGTCCTTTTCTATGGAATCCCACTTGTTTACAACGATGATGCTTGCCTTGCCCGAATCGTGCGCAATTCCCGCGATCTTTTCGTCCTGCTCGGTAATGCCCACAGAAGCATCGATCATTATAAGACAAACGTCGGCTCTTTCCACCGCCATATGCGCGCGGAGAACGCTGTATTTTTCAATATTGTCGTTTATTTTGGACTGACGGCGGATACCGGCGGTATCAATGAGGGTAAATTTTCCGTAATCGTTTTCAAGGCGCGAGTCGACCGCATCACGAGTTGTACCCGCTATGTTGGATACGATAAGGCGCTCCTCGCCGAGCATGCGGTTTATTATTGAGGATTTTCCCGCGTTAGGCTTTCCAATAACGGCAACCTTTATAGAATCGTCCTCCTCATCCTCGTAATCCCACTCGCCAATTGCGGAAACGCAGGCATCAAGAAGATCTCCCGTGCCCGATCCGTGTACCGATGAAACCGCAACCGGCTCGCAGTCAAATCCGAGCTCATAGAATTCGTAAAACTCATAGGGCAGATGTCCTACGCTGTCGCACTTGTTGATGCAGGGAACTATCGGCTTGCCGCTCTTCTTGAGCATAATGGCAATATCCTTATCTGATGCGGTAAGTCCTGAGCGCACGTCACACATAAATACGATAACGTCGGCATCCTCGATCGCCACCTGCGCCTGAAATTTCATCTGAGAAAGAATAATATCATCGCTTTTGGGCTCAATTCCTCCCGTATCGATCACTATAAATCGCTTTCCGCACCATTCGGTCTCGCCGTATATGCGGTCACGGGTAACACCCGGCACGTCCTCAACGATCGAGCGGCGCTCACCTATAAGCTTATTGAAAAGCGTGCTTTTGCCCACGTTGGGGCGTCCGACTATTGCAATAATTGGTTTTGACATTTCAAAGTCCTTTCGTTTGTTGGTAATTATCCGATCAAACCCCAAGTATATCACGGATGAGGCATGCTCCGTCATTATGTCCCGGCTTTACCGGAACACCGAGAAGCGCAGAAAGCTCTTCGGGCGAGGTATCGTCAAGGAAGAGATCGCCGTCCGCTCGCAGTGAGTTTTCGGGGAAGAGAAGAAGCTCGCCGAGCGGCTTGCCCTCAAGCTGCGCCGCCATGTCGCGCCCTGTTAAAAGGCCCGCAACGGTGATGCTTTCTCCAAAGAAATCGTTTCGTATCTTATAGACGTTGACCTTAAGTCCCGAGATCCTCTCCTCAAGCTTCAAAGCCATTGATTTAAGCAGGCAATATGCCGCCTCGCCCGTCGCTATCGAGACCGTGCGCGGAAGTGTAACATCGCCTAAATACTCGTCTATATAATCAAGCTCGTCGTAAAATTCGGTCAGCGTTGAGGTTATCATTCCAACGCCGTTTTCTATCTGCGGATATCCGTCGTAGAAATCCTCGTTGGGAAGTGCTCTTTCAGCCTTAAGATAAAGCTCGTCCGCAGGGTAGAATACCCTGATTCCGTGCTTTTGCTTCATTTCATCGCCAAACCGTCCGATCTGATCGATAACGGCAGCCGCCTCGTCCTTTGAAAACTCCTCAAGGGGGTAGAGCTTTTCTCTGAATTTTGTAAGCCCTGCGGGAACGATAGACACGCTCTGCATTGCAGGGAAGAATTCGCTGAGATCACTAAGCGATCTTTCAAGCTCCGCTCCGTCGTTTACGCCTTTGCAAAGCACTATCTGACCGCAGATCGATATACCTGCATCGGCAAGCCTTTTGATATACGAAAGCACCTCTCCGGCGCGCTTGTTGTGCATCATTTTCACGCGAAGCTCCGGATTTGTGGTATGTACCGAAATATTTACGGGGGAAATGTGCATCTCAATGATGCGGTCAATGTCCTTATCGTGAAGGTTTGTAAGCGTAATATAATTTCCGTGAAGGAAGGAGAGGCGAGAATCGTCGTCCTTGAAATAAAGAGTCTTTCTCATTCCTCGCGGAAGCTGATCTATAAAGCAAAAAATACATTTGTTTTCACAGCAATGCTTTTTATCCATAAGAGGGGTCTCAAAATCAAGTCCTATATCGTCGTATTGCGATTTTTTGATCTTAAAATCAAGATTTTTACCGTCTCTTGTAACAGAGAGTACTATCTCCTTTTCTGCCAAGAAAAAACGGTAATCAAGAACGTCGTTTATTTCTCTGCCGTTTATCTTTTCAAGCATATCTCCGGCTAAAAGTCCCGCTTTTGCCGCTCGGCTCTTCTTTTCAACCGATTCGATCCTTACCATACCGTCTCCTTTCTGCGCAAGCGCACACTCTCCGCATTATAATCCAACTTACATTATAACACATGTTTTCGCATTTTGCAATACCTTTTTTCTCACTAATGCTATTCAAAACCGGCAACCGCCATTTCAAAAATATTAATTGCTCGTATGATAAACGCATTGACAAACATACGTAAGTATGCTATAATGTAGTAGAGAGGAAAACATTTCCACAAGCTCCCGACTTTGAAGCGTGGGACGCAGAAATAAATATATTGCGCACAGAAGTCGGGTGTAGGCTCTCTGTGCGCTTTTTTAGGGAGATATGCAGAACATAAGGAGGCTCTAATGAAGAAAATATTGATAATCTTTTTGATCGTGACATTAATCTTACTTGTGAGTTGTGATACTGCAAGGAAAGAAGAGAATAATAACGAATCCGAGTCTGCAACTCAAACCGAGATCGAGGAGAATAATTCTGTAATAATTGACAACATCGATTTCGTGGGAATGACATATCATGAGATAGTGCGGATATTGGGTTCGGATTACGAGGACGTTGGCTCTGGCGCGATAATTCTTCAATGGAAGCTTGACGACGGAAGATTACTTAGCGCGTGGATGGTAAAGAACGGCGGAAGCTCTCTTGAAGATTGTATCGTTCAATCGTTTGAGATTGAGTAATTGTTTTGGGTGAATACACTAAAGCGGCGGCTGATTTCAGCCGCCGCGTTTTTGTTGCATGCCCTTTACACAATCAGGTGGGATTAAAAGTAAAACAAAATTTCAAAAAACTATTGTAAAACGCGATGTTATATGTTATAATGTAAGGTGGTTGATTTTGTGAACAATTAAAGTTTATATATATTTTCTCTTGCATAAGGCTCTATTCGCGTACCCATAACGGTATGCGTTCTACCGATGCGAGGGGAAAAGGAAGAGGTCAGAAATTGAATAACACTATGAAGCTTAAGTCGGGAGCAACTATCCCGCACCTTACGCGCGCCGAGGCGGATAAGAAGAATTATCTGACGCGCGGAGTGCTCACGCAGATGCACTTAATGCCAAACGGAGACCCCGCGGCGTTCGACACCGCAGAGGACGGCAGCATCATCTATTATTTCGACCCCAACAAGGTGGTCGAGGCTCCCCCGGAGCAGTGGTATTTCCCAAGAGCGAGAAAAGAAGAAAAGTCGCTTGACAGCGGAAGCGTTATCGAGAGAATGAGCATAAAGAGAGCGGCGTCATGCGGATATTACACCAAGGAAAGACTCGCTCAGATGCACTATGAGACCCTTGAGGAGCCTGTTGCCTTTACCGTCAAGGGGGACGGAACAACTCTCTATTTCTACGACAAAAAAACAGCCATCCGCTTGCCCCTGCCCTGCGTCAAGTGCGGCAAGGACGTGCGTTTTCGCAAAAAGCTCTGCAAGGCTTGCTACGAGGAGGATCTTGCAGAAAGACGCGCAGAGGGTGACATACACAGAAACGCGTACTACGGAATGGACAGGGAAAGAGTTATATTCTTTGACCTTGAGCTTACCGGCGTTTACAATCACGACGAGATTATTTCCATTTCGATAACAGATGCTACGGGAAAGGTCATTATGGACACCTTTGTTAAGCCCGCGCACAAGAAAAAGTGGAAGAACACCGAAAAGATACACGGCATCACGCCCGACATGGTCGCAAATTCGCCTATGCTCGACGAGCTGATCCCCGAGATCAAGGAGATATTTGCCAATGCGGATAACATTATCGCATACGGCGTATCCACCGATTACAGCCATATAAAGTACATATACGAGACCGAATCCGAGCGTGAGTGGCTCAAGGAAAAGACTCGTTGCTGTGCTAACGAGTTCGTGCGCTTCGCGCATGAGCATCTTCCCGACCTCAGCCACGCATCGCTCACAGATGCAATGGCGGCGCTTGATATCGAGTGGGACGGAATCGCCCACACCTCGATAGCCGACACGATAGGCTGTATGAAGGTTTGGGAAAAGCTCTTCCCGAATTACTACAAAAAGACAGAGGAGGAATAACCTATGAAGGAGATTTTACTCTGCAAATACGGAGAAATAATCTTAAAGGGCGCAAACAAGCGTTATTTTGAGGATATACTCTGCAAGGAGCTTCGCAAGAGAGCAAAAAAGCACGGTAATTTTGAAATTTCCCGTGCGCAAAGCACAATATACGTAAAGCCTCTTGACGATTTTTGCGACATGGACGGCATGTACGATGACGCAATGAAGGTGTTTGGAATTGCGGCTATCGGACGCGCAGCGGTATGCGAAAAGAACATAGAGGACATCAAGAGAGTTGCAAAGGAGTATATTCCGCAATTCCTTGTAGGCAAAAAGTCCTTCAAGGTTGACGGAAAGAGAAGCGATAAGACCTTCCCGTATAACTCCATGGATCTCGCGCAGATAATCGGCGGAGAGATACTTGACGCCACACACGGCAAGATCCGCGTTGACGTCCACAATCCCGATATTACCGTAAAGGTTGAGATAAGAGAGCAGGCGGCATACGTCCACGCAGGACAGATGAGCGCGGCAGGCGGACTCCCCGTCGGCACAAGCGGACACGGAATGCTTCTTTTGTCCGGAGGAATCGACTCCCCCGTTGCGGGATACATGATGGCAAAGCGCGGTGTCAGAGTCGAGGCGGTCCACTTTGAGTCATTCCCCTACACAAGCGAGCTGGCAAGAGACAAGGTGATAAGACTTGCAAAGACAATCGCGGCATATACCGGCGACATTTACGTGCACGTCGTATCCCTTACCAAGATACAGGAAGAGCTTGTAAAGCACTGCGATGAGGATTATTTCACGCTTCTCCTTCGCAGGTATATGATGTACATCGCATCAAGACTCGCGGCAGATCACGACAGCAAGTGTCTTATCACGGGCGAAAGCTTAGGTCAGGTCGCATCCCAAACTATGGAGGCAATAGCGGTTACCGACCATGCATCGTCGATCCCCGTATTCCGCCCCTGTATAGGAATGGACAAGCTTGAAATAATCAACATATCAACAAAGATAGGCGCGTTCAATATATCGATCGAGCCGTATGAAGACTGCTGTACCGTATTCACTCCCAAGCATCCGAGAACAAAGCCTCAGCTTGACAAGGTGCTTGCAGAAGAGAAGAAGCTTGACTTCGAGGCTCTGGCGCAGGAAGCTATCGACGGAGCATATACAATAAAGGCAGAGGCTTACTAAAAACCGAATAAACGACAAGAAAGGAAATAGAAAATGGCAGAATTTTTAACTAACCAGGACAAAAGAAGTTGCTATTGCGCAGAGGTCAACGAGGCGCAGATAGGCGAAAAAATATGCGTTATGGGTTGGGTGCAGAGACAGAGAGACCTCGGCGCTCTCATATTCATCGACCTTCGCGACAGAACGGGTATCGTTCAGCTCGCATTTGACGACAAGACAGACAGAGAAGTATTTGATAAGGCATTCTCCTGCCGTGCAGAGTACGTTCTTTGCGTTCACGGAACGGTAAGACCCCGCGGAGAAGGCGCAGTAAACCTCAATATCCCCACAGGTAAGGTAGAGATCTACGTTGAGAGCATGAAGGTGCTTTCTGCGGCTCAAACTCCTCCCTTCGAGGTAAGTGACTCCAAGAAGGTAAAGGACGAGACAGCTCTTAAGTACCGTTACGTTGACCTTCGCCGTCCCGAGCTTCAGAAGAACATCAAGATGAGACACGACATCGCTCGCGTTGCACGTCAGTACTACTACGAGAACGGATTTTATGAGATCGAAACTCCCATGATGATCAAGGCAACTCCCGAGGGTGCGCGCGACTATCTCGTTCCCTCGAGAATACACAAGGGAAGCTTCTATGCGCTCCCCCAGTCTCCTCAGATCTATAAGCAGCTCCTTATGCTTTCGGGATTTGACAGATATATTCAGCTTGCACGTTGCTTCCGCGACGAGGACCTTAGAGCTGACCGTCAGCCCGAGTTTACCCAGATAGACCTCGAAATGTCCTTCGCAACCATGGAAGACATTATGGCTATGAATGAAGGATTCATAAAGAGAGTATTCAAGGAAGTAATGAATCTCGATATTGAGACACCCATGCAGAGACTCACCTTTGCTGAGGCTATGGAGAGATACGGCTCGGACAAGCCCGACACAAGATACGGTATGGAGATCCAGAATATCTCCGAGGCTGTTAAGTCGAGCGAGTTCGTAGTATTCAAGAGCGCAATCGAGAACGGCGGCAGCGTTCGTTGTATCGTTGCAAAGAATGCCGCAAGCATTCTTACAAGAAAAGAGATCGACAAGCTCACCGAGCACGCAAAGGGAATCGGTGCCAAGGGTCTTGCTTACGTTCGCTGGGCGGACGAGGCTCCCAACTGCTCCTTTGCAAAGTTCATGACAGAGGCAGAGCTTGAGGCAATCTATTCATCCGTTGGCTTTGAGAAGGGCGACGTAATGCTTATCTGCGCGGATAAGGATAAGGTCGTTCTCCCCACCTTGGGCGCTCTCCGTCAGATCGTTGCAAGAAAGCTCGATATTATTCCCGAGGGCAAGTTCAACTTCCTTTGGATCACAGAGTTCCCCTTCTTTGAGTGGAACGAGGAGACACAGCACTGGGATGCTATGCACCATCCCTTCACCATGCCTCTTGAGGAGTGCCTCCCCATGCTTGAGAGCGATCCGGGCAGTGTAAGAGCTAAGTGCTATGACATGGTACTCAACGGAACAGAGCTTCTTTCGGGCTCTATTCGTATCACAGACTGGCAGCTCCAGGAAAAGATGTTCAAGGCTCTCGGACTTACTCCCGAGGAGATCGAGGCAAAGTTTGGATTCCTCGTTGAAGCATATAAATACGGAGCACCTCCGCACGGCGGCTCCGGAATGGGACTTGTCCGTCTTGCAATGGTAATGAGCGGCGCGGATTCTCTCCGTGACGTCCTTGCATTCCCGAAGGTACAGAATGCAAGCGAGCTTATGTCCGGATGTCCCGCTCCCGCAGATGCAAAGGCTCTTGCAGACCTCAGCATAGCAGTTATTGAAGAAGAATAAGACATATATGGGAGAAAAGCCGCAAAAGGCCTTTCTCCCTTGTCCCTAAGTACTCAAAATCATTTATCCCGAAAGGAATTTTTATGTATCGCGAAATATCCAAGCTTATAATATACCGCCAAAGCGCAGAGGACACCATCTTAGCAGAGCTTGGCAAGGTATTCAAGGATTTTGATACCAAAAACGCCACAGATGACGACCTCCGCTCGCGTATATACGCGCAGGTGCGCAACCTGCTTGACGTTGCCACCAAATACGGATTTGACAAAAATCTCTGGCACAATTACCTCACCTTTCTCATCATAACCGATGAAAACCCCTTTAGTCTGACCTATGAAAAGGCAGGAGTACAGAAGGGAACTGTAAATAGCTTCGCAATAAACGATTTTTCGGTTTTCAAGGCTCTTTTTGAGTTTGATTTTTCTGCAATCGAAAAAGCACTCGATATAAATTGCTTCACTGTGCTTTCAAACTATCAGGCTATCGAGAAAAGAGAGCAGATATTCAACAAAAATGTCAGCGAGAAGGTAAAGGAGCTGTCTTGCGCGATTGAAAGCGCAAAGAGCGGCGAGGAGGTCTTCTATCTTGTCGCGGACTTCTACAAGAGATACGGAGTTGGTATGTTCGGCCTTAACAAGGCGTTCAGGATAGAAACCGATGAGCATTGCATCGATATGAAATTCCGCGCAATTACCAATATGCACAAGGTAGCTCTTGACGATCTTATAGGATATGAGCCTCAGAAAAAGGCGCTTATCGAGAATACCGAGGCATTCGTTTCGGGCAAGGGCGCAAACAACCTCTTGCTTTACGGAGACAGCGGCACGGGAAAGAGCACCAGCATAAAGGCAATAGTAAATCAGTACTACGACCGCGGACTTCGCATGATAGAGATATACAAGCATCAGTTCGGCTGCCTTTCTCGCATTATAAGCGAGATCAAAAACCGCAATTATCGCTTCATCATTTACATGGATGACCTCTCCTTCGAGGAATCCGAGATAGAGTATAAGTACTTAAAGGCGATAATTGAGGGCGGCGTAGAGACCAAGCCCGATAACGTGCTTATTTACGCAACGTCAAACCGCCGCCACCTTATCAAGGAGACCTGGAACGACAGAAATGACGTAATGCAGGACGGCGATATGCACCGCTCCGAGACGATCGAGGAAAAGCTCTCGCTCGTAAACCGCTTCGGTGTGTCGATAGGCTATTTCAAGCCCTCCCGTCGCGAATTTGATGAAATGGTAGTAGCACTTGCGGCTCGCCATCCCGAGATCACGATGGATAGAGAGCAAATGATAGCAGAGGCGCACAAGTGGGAAATGCTCGGCGGCGGCATAAACGGAAGAACCGCCCAGCAGTTCGTCAACCATCTTTTGGGTAAAACATAACAGTAAAAGAGAGGCTTTCAAAAAGAAAGCCTCTTTTTTTGTCTAAATTTGTCGCTTTTTTATAAAATGTTGTTCTATAACCCTTGAAAAATCTATTTACTTATGATATAATTTTATATTGGATAATAATAATGGTATAGTCTGCCCATTTTTAAAAAGAGGTTTTAGCGCAATGAAAATAGTTCTTGCATCCAAATCGCCGAGAAGAAGAGAAATACTCGAAAATCTCGGATTAAAATTTGATATAGTCGTCGCAGATGCCGACGAATCAAGCGATATTCAAAAGCCTGACGAGCTCGTTATGACACTCGCCGCAAGAAAGGGTAGAGCAGTGCTCGAAAAGCTTGAAGCAGGCGCGGAGGATTCGCTCATAATCGCTTGCGATACACTTGTGTACGCAAACGGAGAATTTCTCGGAAAGCCCCGAGACAGAGCCGATGCAGAGCGCATGATAAGAATGCTCTCCGATAACTCACACAGCGTGGTCAGCGGAATTTACCTCTGCTATCAGGGTAAGGAGGCACGCGCTGCGGCAGAAACAAAGGTCGTATTCGATAAGCTAAACGAGGACGAGATCAAATCCTATCTCGACACAAATGAGCCCTACGATAAAGCAGGAGCATACGCAATACAGGGCAGAGCAAGCGCATTCATCAGCGGAATCGAGGGAGACTACTTTAATGTAGTCGGACTCCCCGTAAACCTGCTCTGCAAAACACTGAAATCAGAGTTTGGAATAGACATAAATAAACTTTAAAACAATAAACTAAAAAACTAACGCAGGTCGAAGAAAAATTTTCAAAGACAAGGCGTACATACCGCACAAGCGGTAACCGCCTACCCATGGTATTCCGTGAAGCCTTTATCGCAAGGCGAAGGCGTAGTTCCCTACGTCGAGCCGCTTTCGAGGAACAACGCAGTATTTGGAGATTTTTCGAAGACCGCAACAGTAAATTTAAAATAAACCAAGGTCGATGAAAAATTTTCAAAGACAAGGCGTACCGCAGAAAGCAAGGCGAAGACGTAGTTCCCTACGTCGAGCCGCTTTCGAGGAACAACGCAGTATTGGGAGATTTTTCGAAGACCGCAAAGAAAGGAGGGGGATCTCATGCCAAAGCACATAGGCCTTGACTTAGGAACAGCTAATACGAGAATGTTCGTCAAAGGCAAGGGAATAATTATGCGTTCGCCAACGGTAGTAGCCGTTGATAAAAACGAGGAAAAGGTAGTCGCAATAGGTCGCGAAGCAAAAATGATGATAGGCAAGACCCCCTCGCACATAGAAGCCTTCCGTCCAATCCGTAACGGAGTTGTAGCAGACTTTGAGGTCGCGAGCCTTATGCTCCGCGAGTATTTTGTAAGGACCGAAACGCTCTCACTCTTTAACCGCCCCGTAGTGCTTGTAAGCACTCCCGAAAACTGCACCGAGGTCGAGAGACTCGCGGTTGAAAACGCCATTTTTGCGGCAGGAGCAAAGGCTGTTGGAACGGTCAAATCCTCAATTGCCGCTGCAATCGGAGCGGGGCTCAGAATCAATAGCCCCAAGGCGTGTATGATAGTTGATATAGGCGCGGGAATGTCGCAGGTCGCACTCATAAGCTCGGGCAGAATAGTCAAATCAAGGGCAATAAAGCTCGGCGGAGATAAGCTAGATCACGCAATTATAAACAGCCTTCTCTCAAAGAGAAATCTGTTTATTGGCGAGATAAGCGCGGAAATGGTCAAGGTCAAGCTCGGCGCCGCTGTCGAGGGCATCCACAGAGGCTTTGCCGACGTCAGCGGAAGAAACGAAAAGCTCAAATGCGCCCAAGCAGTGCGCATATCCACCGAGGATATATATAACGCGATACATATTGCGCTGGAAGCTATCTGCCGTACCATTCTCGGCGTGCTTGAAAGCTCACCTCCCGAAATTGCGGCTGACATTTCCGATTACGGCGTCATGCTCGTCGGAGGAGGCGCTAATATCGCAGGAATCGGAGAGCTGATAACCAAGAAGACCGGTCTGAGGGTCACCATAGCCAAGAACCCGATGGACTGCGAATGTATTGGAATCGGACGTCTCATTGAAAAGCCGTCTATTCTCTCGGACGGTATTCTGTATAAGAACAGATAACGCATGCGCATAGCTATTTTAAGGAGATATACACTTGCACAATAACTATAATAATTCGGGAAACAATAACCAGTACAACGAGTGGATAAATTTCGGAGAAAGTGATTTTAACGGTCAGCACCGCAAGCATTACACTCCCACACCTCTCTTGGAGGAAAAGCGCAACTTTTCAAGAATAGGACTTGGATATGCGCTCTTCGCGATCATATCGTTTATCGCATCACTCGCCATCGTAATAATCGTAAGCGCGGTGAATCCCGATCTTTACCGCACAAATCTATTTTTGAATGCCCTGACACCGATAGCGCTCTATGTTTTCGCGTTGCCCGTGCTTTTGATAGTTCTATCAAAGAGCAAGCCAACGCCGCCCGTAAAGCAAAAAATGAGCCTTAAAAAATGGCTTCTTATATTCGTTGTGTCATTCGGCTTTATGTATATCGGCTCTTACGTCGGAAATTACGTTATGGACTACTTGTCCGTGCTGATGAATTACGATTACAGCAACGCGTTAAACACACTGATCGACGGCGAATCGCTTTGGATAACCGTGATCTTCACGGTCATTGTCGCGCCTATCGGAGAAGAATTCGTTTTCAGAAAGCTGATAATCGACAGAACGCAAAAATACGGTCCCTTCGTATCGATTGGACTTTCCGCGCTCATGTTCGGTCTTATGCACGGAAATCTTTATCAGTTCTTCTATTGCTTCGCGCTCGGAATCATCTTGGGATATGTGTATTACTCAACAGGCCGCATTCTTTTGACGATCTCCCTGCACGCCTTGATCAACCTTTTCGGAGGTGTCATCACATCACTCCTTCAGCCAACCATCGACGGACTCTTGAAAGCGGCTGAGGATACAGAAGCGCTTACTGTTTTCATATCAAATAATTTAGCGGGAGTTTTGGCACTTATGGCACTGTCGATGTTTATGTATGCGTCGATGATATGCGCCGTAGTGCTTCCCATTGTCTTCAGAAGAAGACTGAACATCGCGCGCGGGACAAATGAGCTTCCCAAAGGGCGCGTATTTGATACCGTTTTCGCAAATGCGGGAATGATTTGCCTTTTAACGGCATATTTACTTGAGCTCGGCCTTAATCTTTTGCCGCTCTGAATATAATTTTTAAAAACACGGAGGTAGAAAAATGAAGAACAAATTTACCGTCCGTGTTTTTTGTGTTTTGGCATTCTTTATCATAGTGTGTCTTGTATTTGTTGTCAGAATGTTCGTTATCTGCGCAACAACGCCTCCAAATCAGATCGCAACCGGAACGTACGAAAGAAGAGAACCGATACAAGCGGTAAGGGGAGAGATATACGACAGGAACGGCAACAAGCTCGTCGGAAATGTCTACAAAAGGAATCTTGTTTTAGACTACGACGCAATGGCCGCAACACAGCTTGACCGAAACTACGACATACTCAAAATACTTTACGCGATAGATTCTCTCGGACTCCAACCCGAAACAGACAGCGAAGGCTTCCCCTTTGACGGAGTATATCCAAATTATACCTATTCCGCCGAGGCTAAGGACACAAGCTCGGGCGTCTACTACCGTTTGTTGAAAAGAATAGCGGAAAATGAGCTTGAAACAGAGTCGGATAAGCCCAAAAATGAGCTTACGGCATCTTATCTCGCGGAATTTTACGCAAGCAATCCGGGAGCGTTTCCAAGCGAAGCCGAGCTGTTGAATTTCTATATCACAAAATACGATATTATCCCCGAAGATAACACCAACGCTTTCACCAATGAGCAGATAGACAGGCTCATCCGCACAAGGTACGACATGGAGGTGTCGGATTTTTCGATATATAACAGATACACCCTCTTGTCTGACATATCAACGTCAACCGTCGCATATATAGGAGAGCTCTCCGTGCCGGGTGTTGATTTTGAGATCATCACGGCAAGGGAATATCTCTATCCCGGATACGCATCTCACATTCTCGGTCAGGTTGGAAGCATTCCCGCCGAGGAGTGGGAGGAATATAAGGCGGCAGGGTATGAGATGGACGACAAGGTCGGACTTAGCGGCTGTGAGCTGGCATTTGAAGAGTATCTGCGCGGTCGTGACGGCGTAATGGTCATAGTCGAGGACGAAAACGGAAATATTATCGATAGCCGCGTCGAAACTCCTGCGGTGGCAGGAAATGACGTGTATCTGACGATAGATATCGAGCTTCAGATCGCCGCAGAGGACGGTCTTCGTGAGAACGTCGCGCTTATAGGCGATGCCAGAGCAGGTGCACTCACCGCAATAGACCCTGACAGCGGAGAAATACTCGTCCTTGCATCATATCCGACGTACGATCTCTCGACATATAACGAAAAATATAACGAGCTTGTCTCAAATCCCGCAAATCCGCTCTACAACAGAGTTTTAAACGGAGTTTATACACCGGGATCGACGTTCAAGGTAGGTATGGTCGCCTCCGGCATCACAAGCGGAGCCCTGTCATCATCAACCACCCTCCCGTGTAACGGAATATATACCTATTATGATGATTATCAGCCGAAATGCTGGTATTACCCGAATGCTCACGGATCGGTCAACGCAATGTACGCGCTTCAGGTCTCGTGCAACTGCTATTTTTACGAGCTCGGTCGAGTTATGGGCATCGACGTAATGAATAAATATTGCTCAGCCTTCGGACTCGGAGAAAGCACGGGAATAGAGCTTCCCGAAAAGGTGGGAACTCTTGCAGGCCCCGAATACCGCGAGGAAAACGGACTTAGCGGCTGGACCGCAGGAAACACTATCGCCGCGGCGATAGGTCAGTCGGATAACAGCTTCACACCCTTGCAGATAGCGAACTATATAGCCACAGTCACAAACGGCGGAACAAGATATTCGCTTCATCTTTTAAAAGAGGTACGAACCTACGGAGATAAGAGCGAGTGCGTGTATAGATCAAAATCCGAGACAGTGGTATCAATACCGCTCACTGCGGACGCAGTTTATGCCGCAAGGCAGGGAATGAAACAGATGGCGCAAAACGATGCGGCAGTAACCAGATATATGGGCAATCTTCCGGTATCGGTCGGTGGAAAAACGGGTACGGCGCAAAGAGGCGCGGATAAGAACGATAACCGTCTTTTCGTCTGCACCGCACCCTACAATGATCCCGAAATAGTCATTTCGGTCGTAATAGAGCCGGATGACAGCATTCCCAAGGATAACGCGCACGGCTCGTCCTACGCATGCGTAGCCGCGGCAAGAGTGCTTGAAAAATATTATGAGTGATAGCTTATAATAAAAAGGAGAGACAAAACGTCTCTCCTTCTGTTTTATTTTCTTACCTCAAAGCAAGCAAATTCAAATGCAGATATTTTTTCAACCGTCACTCTGTCACCGCAAAGGGTAGCCTTGCAATTTACGCACTCAATGCTTGAATAGCTGTCGGAAAGATCAATTTCCGCATCATATACACCGTCCGCGTGGAAATTCCAAAGGCCCACGGAAAGGGAATTGTCCCCCTCCTTTGCCTGCATATAAAGCGCGGGATTGCCGTAGCAATACGCAGGGAGCGTTTTTCCAAACCACGCCACAGCATCGGCTATCTGCCTCGATCTTGCGTAGGTCTTAAGCAAGGTCTCACATTTGCGTGTGTTGACGTTCAGAACGAGAAATCTCTCGCCGTTGGCATTTTCATATCTGTACGACATGGGAATAGTCTTTTTGGGAGTCCAAGCAGTGCTCAACAGCTCCGCGCCTGATTTAAGTGTAATATCACAGGACGTTGTGCCGTTAGCGGCAACTGAGTTTTGAGTGTCAACAAAGGTCTCCACGTTGATATTGCAAATTACATCGCCAAAGCTCTCAATACCAACGTCCACGCCCCGCGCGGTCAGTATTTCAGCCGCCGCAACGTCTATTATCAAGCCTTTTTTAAGTGCTTCAAGCGGAATATGACGGGCATTTTCATCAAAAGCGATTCCGCAAACTCCGTCACCCTCGTAAACGGTGGGGATAGCGTTGTAACCAAGCATTCTCGCCGCCTTCGAGAAAAAGAGCTCCTGAAGATTTACCGTATCGTTGACCGCCGTAGGCATAACAAGATCAGCAAGCTTTGCGGGCGCTTCGTATACGCGTATTCCGACAGAGGTCTTTCCGCCAAACAGCCTGTCGACCTCGGGATATAGCGAGCGGTTTCTCTCGTGCGCACGGGCATAGCCCTGCTCGTAGTCGATATTTGAATAATAGTCAATGCCGTATTTTAAAAGCCCGTCTGTACAGTCGGAGACTCTTATACCAAGATCAAACGCCTCAAGATAGCTTGCAGGGCAGGCAGTACGCGGACGGGGGTAGCAATCTCCCTCCGCCATTATCTCAATGCCATCCTCGCGTGTCCACGCACTCTCCATTCGGGATAGCTCGATAACGTCCGACATAGAGTTTCCCCACGCGCCCTTGGCCGCCCAGTACGGCGCGCCGATAAGTCGCACAAATGGCTTTGTGTTTCCTGCAAAAATTCTGCAGATCTCACGCGGAGACACTCCGTCGAGATCCCACGAGGTCATGCACGCACACGCGCCCATTCTGACGTGAGGGGCAACCTTGTCAAGCGATTCTCTCATTTTCGCGGCAAAATTTCTGAACGCATCGCCGTTGACCTTGATATAGGCATCACGGTATTTGTTTTTCTCGCCCGACGTAATATAAGCACAAAGCTCCTCGCGGCTCTTGCAGTTACCGGTAATACGGTTTATCTCTGCGATGTGGTTTTCGCAAAGACACGCGGGATGATCAGCCAAAAATCCGTATCTGAAATCGTCGTCAAACATTATTATATCAACGCCGCATTTCGCAACGTCAGCGATATATCCGGCGGCAAAATCAACGAATCCATTGTCCGTAGGACAAGCAAAATCCGGTATCTTCTCGCCGTACACCGTCGTCATCTTTGTATAATCAGATGCCGCGCCCACGTTGAATGTCCAAAACCAAGCGCCAACCTCAAGTCCGTTGTCCTTGAAGAATCGGCAGGTCTCTGAAAGCTGTGCCATAACCTCCGCGCGCTTTTTTTCATTGTGCTGATAGGTGCCTATTGCAAGAAATACTCTTTCGGCATCGAATCTTTTTATCTGCGCGAGATATTCATCTCTGTTGCTTGCATTTATGTTTTTACACATTACAGGAACCGATATTTTATACATTTGAGTGCTCCTCTGATATTATTTTGATTGCTTACGATGGCGCAAAACACCGATAAATGAGGATATTATTGCCACGGATTCGTATATCACACCGCCGTAAGACTCTGCGAAGATATCATAAGTCAAAACGAGCGGAGATGTAACGAATATGCTCTTTCTCACGTTTTGAGGATTCTTAAAGGACATACAGTATGTGTTTATTGTCAATCCGAAAAGGACGAACACGGAATACCATGCCTCCCAGGTCAGCGCGCATATCGCGCCCTGGACTGCTACAAAAGCAATCGGTATAAGCTTATTTGAAATGCCCTTTTGATTTTGTCTGTTGTAAACGAGATTTCTGACGATGCCAACCGCATTCATTGCCATTCCCGAATATGCACCAATGAGAAAATAGTGAACGCAGAACACCGCCGCAACGCTTGTCTGCATAAAAAGAAGCTGCTTCTGGGTTTTCAGCTGATATGAAATAAAGCCGAGAATGATTGCTATTATTCCGAATATCTGACCGATGAACCAAGCAACACCGTGCTCCGGAATCATATTACAAAAAAATGAAAATATGCAGTCCACTTGAAAAATATCCTTTGCGTGTAATTTTCCTCAATTATATCACCTATCCATTTGCGTGTCAATGCTTTTCAAAAATAAAAGAGGTTGAATCCTGAGACTCAACCTCTTTTAAAGTATTAGATTTCGGGAATAACAACCTCGATCTCGCGGCCTGCCTCAGCAGACTTTGCAATTCCGTCGATGATCGCCTGGTTGTAGATGATCTGAGAGGACGGAACAGGAGCGGGGAGGTTGTACTTGATAGCATCAAGGAAGGAACGGATCTTCTTGTCGAAGAGCGGAACCTTGTCAGAGGGAATAAGCGGAACCTCGGTAACGGTCTGAAGCCCGGCAACCTCATGATAGATCTTCATGGGGCTATGGAATGTGCCGTTCCAGCAATCGGTGGAGGGAACACGGAGGCTTCCCTTTGTACCCATGATGATAGTGTCACCGGGGGTGTCAAGGTTCATAGCCCAAGCTATACGGAAGTCAAGAATGACTCCACCCTCAAGGCGAACGAATGCTGCCGCAAAGTCGTCAACTCCGAATGCCTTGGAGTATTCCTCCTTCTTGCCTGCAGGATAGCCCGAGTAGTTGGGATCCTTACCGAAGAAATCGGACTTGTAGCCCGAAACGGTCAAGGGCTTCGGATAGCCGATAGCGTTAAGAACAAGGTCAAGAGAATAGCATCCGATGTCACCGAGAGCACCGATTCCGCCGGTCTCGTTTGCGATAAAGGATGTACCGAAGTGAGTCGGGATACCTCTGCGGCGTCCGCCAACGGTCTGGATGTAGTAAACCTAACCGAGCTCACCGGACTCAACTATCTTCTTGATCTGCTGCATGTTAGCGTCAAGTCTGGGCTGGAATCCGATGGAAAGGATCTTTCCGGATTCCTTTTCTGCCTTCATAACCTCAATAGCCTCGTCAAGAGTAACGGTGAAGGGCTTTTCGAGAAGAACATGAACGCCCTTCTTGAGTGCGTAGATCGCAGGCTCTGCGTGTGCGCGGTTGTAAGTACAAATAGAAACTGCATCAAGCTTGAGGCTCTCGTCGTCAAGCATCTCCTTGTGAGAAGCGTAATCTGTCTTAGCGCCGGTGATACCGTGCTTTGCCATGTAAGCCGCTGCCTTGCCGGGAATAATATCCGCACCTGCAACGATCTCTACGTCGGGCATATTCTTATAGGAATACATATGAGCGTCTGCGATCCATCCGCATCCGATGATACCTATACGGAGCTTTCTGTTCGTGTCAACTACTACTGTGTCGGCCTTTGCATTGTAATCAAGAGCCGCGTCCATTTTTTCTGCCATTGTTTTATCCTCCAATATATAATAAATGAAATCTATTTACCACTCAAATGACTTGAGATAGTCAATACTTGTCTTTATGCACTCCATGGGAGTAAGTCCCATAGAAGGCTCGTCCTGCTCAACAACGACCCACTCGGAGCCTGCAGCCTTGGCGGCAGCAAGAATAGCGGGGAAATCCTGATTTCCTTTTCCAACGGGACGGAACTCAAAATTAGAGGGACGCTTGGGAGCTGTCTTTTCAATTCCTATAAGCTCGTACATGTCGTCAGACTTTTCGCCTGCGAAATCCTTGAGATGCACAACGGGAGCGCGACCGGTATACTTTTTGATGTATTCCGCGGGATTCTCTCCGCCAACGTTCACCCAGCAGGTATCAAGCTCAGTCTGGAGCAGGTCTGCAGGAACCGTGTCGTATAAACGGTCAAGCGCGTATTTTCCGTCAACCGTAACAAATTCAAAGTCGTGGTTGTGGTAGAGCATAGTCATGCCAAGCTCCTTGGCAGCCTTACCAAGTATTCCGATAAACTCAACAACGTAAGGGAAGTTGGCGTGCTCGGGTCTGTGCTCGGGAACAAGATAGGGAACAACTACGTATTTGCAACCGATCTCGGCATATTTCTCAAGAACACCCGTGGGGTTCTTAAGCATGTCGACAAAGGGAACGTGCGCAGAGATCGGAACAAGACCAAGCTCATCGCAAAAGGCTTTTATCTCCGCAGGCTCTTTATCATAAAGTCCCGCAAATTCAACTCCGTCGTATCCCATGGCCTTTATCTGCTTGAGAGTGCCGTAAAGATCGGCGCTCGCATCATTTCTTACAGAATAGATCTGAACTGCGATAGGTAAAGAAGACATATTCTTTCCTCCTTAAATTTAATTAGGGAACACCCTTCATTATCTATTATACAACATGCAAGTAACTCTTTCAAGACAAATATTGCACAAGGATAGGCAAATATTGCTCTAAATAAATGACTTTTGCGCTTTTTATTAGGTGTAGATGGGGAAAATAAGACAAATTTTGTTATAAAAAATGCTCCTCTGAAAAAGCTCGAAAAAAATTTTAAAAAATTTCAAAAAAGGTATTGACAAAGGGGAATAAAGGTGATATAATAGACAGGCTCACGCGAAAGCGGGAGCGATTGAAACTTGACAATTGAACAACAGATGAAAGAAGTACAAAGCAAAATTTAAGCAAGTGCGAATACAAAATCTGTCAAAACCAAAGAGAAATACTACTCTTAAAAGAAGTAAAAGAAGC
>JAZUBI010000020.1:0-30340 GCA_045638385.1 Eubacteriales bacterium | reverse complement strand
CAAGACCAACATCATTCACTGTCCTATCGGTAAGGCATCCTTCGGTGTTGCAAAGCTTCAGGAGAACTTCGAGACTCTCCTTGGTGCAATCATCAAGGCAAAGCCCGCTGCTGCTAAGGGTCAGTACATTAAGAGCTGCGTTGTAGCTTCTACAATGGGCCCCGGTATCAAGATCAACCAGGGTAAGCTCAGCTGATAAAAGCTTAAAAGCAAGACCGTGTGATGAAAAGCACACGGTCTTTTTTTTATTCAATTTCTATTCCGAGCTTATCAAGATTAGGGAAAAGCGGTTTTGAGAGTATTCTGCACGAGATCATTGCCACGTCTGCCACACTCATTTTAAAGCCGTCTCTGTACCAATCTATCATTTGAAAAACGAGACCGCAAACAGCAAATTTAAATATTTTTTCCCTTATAAGATCGCTGTCATCGGGCAAAAATTTTTTCATGCTTACCATATCGTTGACAGGGAAGTTTACAGAAACCTCTATCAATTTTCCAAGCATGTTATTTTTGTCAAGAACGTCAAGCAAGCGTTTGTTTTTAAACCAAAAAAGATAGTATTGTTCTATCTCCTTCCTAAGTTTTTTGACTCTTTCGCCGCCCACAGCAGAAAAGCTTTGATATTCTGACATGGTATGCTCAATAAGTCCGTATAATGCGTCCTCTTTGCTCTCAAAATATCTGTAGAATGCCTTTCGGGGCATTTCGAGATTGTCACAAAGCTCGGTTATCGTTATGTCGCCGTACGACTTTTTCTCCATCGCTTCAAGTAGCGCTTTTTCAATTTCTTTTTGCCTTTTTGCAGACTGTTCGGTTTTACAAAGCTTATACATTCCACATCTCCACAGCACTTTTATACTTTCATTTACATTATAACAGAATATTCTGCGTTAAGTCAAGAATATTTTGTAGTTTTATTTGTATTTTTAGTCATTTTAAACAAAAATTACATAGCTTTTTCTTACTTAGGTGTCACAAAAATCGTTTTTTGGGACTTGCTTGTTTTATAAGTTTTTGTTATAATAAATAATGTAGTAATTTTTTATTTGGAGGATAAAATGGCTAAAAAACCAATTCAACTCGATGCCAATGGAAAGCGTAAATATGGCATGCGAGACAACGTGGCATATGCTGCAGGAGATCTCGGATGTAATATGAGCTTTGCCTTGAAGGGCACTATTATGCCTCTGTTCTGGACTCAGGTAATGGGTCTTAGCATGTGGTATTCACTCTTGATCGTTATTCTTCAGGTTTGGGATGCGATAAACGACCCGCTCATCGGATCGATCATTGACTCAGACAGACGCAAGTACAGAAGAAACAAGTTTCTTCAATACATTTGGATCGGTTCCATCGGTCTTATCGTGGGCGGAGCATGCTGCTTCCTTCCTTTTCCCGGAGCACCCGAATGGGCAAAGATCATCATTTTCATGGCAGGATACATCGTTTGGGATGCCTTCTATACAGTAGCAAACGTTCCTTACGGCTCGCTTCTGTCCTTGATCTCAAATGACCCCGCAGACCGTGCGTCTCTTTCTGCATGGCGTTCTGTAGGATCCATTTTCGGTAACTTAGTTCCCATGGTTATCCTTCCTTTCCTTGTATACAATAAGGATGGATCCCTTAACGGTATGATGGTATTCGTAACCGCTCTCATTATGGGCGCGCTCGGATTCCTTTGCTTCCAGTTTATGATAAAGAATACCGAAATCCGCGTTGATACTGAGATCATGGCTAATGAGGATCAGCCCAAATTCAACGTACTCAAGGCAATGGGCAACTTCTTGAAAAACCGCCCCGCTGTTGGTGCGACCATCGCCGCTATGGGTATGTTTATAGGTATGCAGGGCGCAAATACCGCTGTTGCCGTTACTTTCCAGATCTATTTCAAAAACCCCCAGATATCCGGTCTTATTTCTCTCTTCTCAATGATACCTATCATTGTGTTCACCCCTCTTGCCCGTAAAATGGTTACAAGATTCGGCAAGAAGGAGCTCTCTTTTGTAGGATCCATCTGCTATATTTTCGGTGCGGCAGTACTCTTCCTCGCTCCCTTGGGTATAATTCCCGTATCTGACGGAAACACAGGCGTTGACCTTATAATGTACGTTGTAGCACAGCTTATAATGGCTCTCGGTATGGGTATCTACTCCACTGTTTCATGGGCAATGATGGGCGATGCTATCGATTACAACGAATGGAAGACCGGTAAGAGAGAAGAGGGTATAGTATACTCGCTTCACTCCTTCTTCCGCAAGCTTGCGCAGGGCGTAGGTCCCGCAATCGCTCTCACCATTATGCAGGGAATGGGATATGTAAACAATGCCGCTCCCGATGCAAACGGTAAATTCACAGAGATCGACGTTACACTCTTCTCTTGGGATTTCGCTATGGACGTTCGTGCACTCGTTGCAATTCTGTTCCTTGTTGCCGGTGTAATGCTTTTCATCGGTCTCGGACTTGTATACAACCTTGACAAGAAGACTCTTGCAAAGATGAGCCGTGAGCTTAACCGCAATGTCGAGGCAGACGACGTTTTAGTATATACAACAGCAGAGGATAACGATTACCTCGCATAATCTTCAAAGAATGGCGTCCGGCAAAACGTCGGACGCCGTTTTTAAAACAATTTATATCGCGTTAATATTAGTGTGATATAATCCTATTTGAAAATTTAGATAACAGGAGAAAAAAACAGTGAGACAGATTCTGAATCTTAACGAAAATTGGCTTTTTGTCAAAAATACAACTGACGCAAGCGTTCGTGAGGGTGATACAGTTAATCTCCCCCATACATGGAACGCAACCGACGGTCAGGACGGCGGAAACGACTATTTCCGCGGCTCTTGCCTTTATGTAAAAACACTTAACAAGTCCGAGCTTCCCGCGGCTGACAGATACTATCTTGAAATACGCGGCGCAAACTCCTCCGCAGACGTTTATGTAGGAGCAGAGAATGTTGCACATCACGACGGCGGATATTCAACCTGGAGAGTTGATATTACAGAAAAGCTTTCCGATAATACTGACATAGCTGTCGTTGTTGATAACTCTCCGAACGAGAAGGTTTATCCTCAGATGGCGGATTTCACCTTCTACGGCGGTCTTTACAGAAGTGTAAACCTTGTTTGCGTGAACGAGACACACTTCGATCTTGATTATTATGGCGGCACAGGTCTCCAGATCACCCCCGAGGTGAACGGAGCTGACGCTACTGTTACCGTTGACGTTTACACTACCGATCTCAAGGACGGCCAGAAGATCGTTTATACCATCTACGATAAGGAAGAAAACGAGCTTCAGAAGATCGAATCAACCGATAAAAAGGCAGTATTCACAATAGAAAACGTACATCTTTGGAACGGACGCAAGGATCCCTATCTCTATTGCTGTGAGGCAGAGATCGTAGAGGGTGACAATGTTCTTGATAACGTATGCTCAAGATTCGGTTGCCGTACATTTAAGATCGATCCCGAAAACGGATTTATTCTCAACGGTGTAGAATACCCCCTCCGCGGCGTATCCCGCCATCAGGACAGACTCGGAATAGGTAACGCGCTTCTTCCCGAGCATCACGCAGAGGATATTGATTATATTATGGAGGTTGGTGCTACCACTATCCGTCTTGCTCACTATCAGCACGATCAGTATTTCTATGATCTCTGTGACGAGAAGGGTCTTGTTATCTGGGCAGAAATTCCTTACATTTCAAGACATATGCCCGGTGGACGTGAAAATACTATCTCGCAGATGAAGGAGCTTATTACACAGAATTATAACCACGCATCTATCTTTGTATGGGGACTTTCAAATGAGATCTCCATCGCCGGCTCTGACGAGGATCTTCTTGAGAATCACAGAATACTCAACGATCTCGTACATGAAATGGATAAGACAAGACTCACCACCATCGCGGCAGTATCCATGTGCAAGATGGATGATCCTTATATCCAGATCCCCGACGTTGTTTCTTACAACCATTACTTTGGCTGGTACGGCGGCGAGACAGATATGAACGGACCTTGGCTTGACAAGTTCCATGCAAAATTCCCGAACATTCCGATCGGTATTTCCGAGTACGGATGTGAGGCTCTTAACTGGCACACAAGTGATCCAAGACAAGGTGACTATACAGAGGAATATCAGGCATACTATCATGAGGAGCTCATAAAGCAGCTCTTCACCCGTAAGTACGTTTGGGCTACTCATGTATGGAATATGTTTGACTTCGGCGCTGATGCGAGAGCAGAGGGCGGAGAAAACGGTCAGAACCACAAGGGTCTTATGACTATGGACCGCAAGTATAAGAAGGACGCGTTCTATGCTTACAAGGCATGGCTTGCATCTCCCGAGGAGGATCCTTTCGTACATCTTTGCGGTAAGAGATATATCGACAGAGTAGAGGACGTTACAAAGGTAACCGTATATTCCAATCTTCCCGAGGTTGAGCTCTTTGTAAACGGCGAGAGCATCGGTAAAAAGACCGCAGAGGATCATTTCTTCTATTTTGAGGTGAAGAATGAGGGCGAGACCACTATCGTTGCTAAGGCAGGAGAATTTACCGATGAAGGAATTATCCGCAAGGTAGACGAAATGAATATGGACTATGTCCTTGTCGAAAAGGGCGCAGTTCTTAACTGGTTCGATATTAACGCTCCCGAAGGACGTTTCTCGCTCAACGATAAGCTCAGCGACATCATGAACACAAAGCGCGGTAAGCTTTGGTTCTTGAAGCTCGGTCTTAAGCTTAAGAAGAAGATGGACGCAAACAAGAAGGCGGCTAAGAACGGCGAAAAGAGCGGTGGCTTTGAGATCGACATGAAGAGTGCCGGCAGCAGCATGATGGAAATGATGGGAAGCTTTACAGTGCTTCGTCTTTCAAGCATGATGGGAATGGCTAATATTAACTTCACAAAGGAAGAGCTCCTTAAGATGAACAAGCAGCTCAACCGCATCAGAAAGCCCCAAACAAAGTAATATATTCAAACGAGGAGAGCATGGATGCTCTCCTCATTTTTATTGATGTTTTTTGATTTTTGTATTGAAAAAATAATTATATGTGATATAATTGTGATGTAAAAAACCTTAAAAAAAAGAAAGGAGCATTTGGCTTTGAGTCTTTTTCAAAACCAACGTAGGATAAACATATGAATTTCGATGACGTTAAAAATTTCATAAAGTGTCCGGACGGAGAGCATTCGGGTGATTTTTCCTGCTCAGATGATTGCTTTGTAAGTATATTCAAGGTTGAAGGCAGGGAATCGTTCGACTCGTTTATAAACAGTCTTCCAAATGATGAGTCATTCAAGCTCTACGCCGAAAATCAAATAGATAACAACGCATTTTATACGTTCACTGCTCCGTTTGGTATGCTTCATACATACTATACCGATTATTCAAGCACTGTAAGACTTGTTTTTGACTCTCTTGCAAGCTCTGTCATCCCCGCAATCAAAGATGAAGATTATAAAAAAGTGACAGACCCCACCCTTACGGTAATGTCTCTCGATTATAAAAGAATGCTTCCGGGAGCGGCTTACGGAATGAGCTATGTGTTCACTCTGTCTGACGGAAGCTATCTTGTATATGACGGAGGACTTTGGGGAGATGCGGACCATCTTATTGATTTTATGGAAGAGAATAACAAGCGCGAGGACGGAAAGGTGACCGTTGCCGCGTGGATAATGACTCATGCCCATTACGATCATTACGAATGTCTTAAAACCGTTTTGGAGAAATTCTCCGATAAGCTCAATATAGAACAGTTTGTTTTCAATGCGGCAAAGAAGGAATATTTCTCAAACGAAAAGGCTTTTGACGATTTTCTGACCTCAACGATCTACGATCTTGCAGAGGGCAAATTTTCAAGCCTCAAATACGTAAGACTTCACACAGGACAGAGAATGGCAATAAGAGATTGCATTATTGAGGTATTCTACACTCACGAGGATATTTATCCTTCAATGATCAATGAAATGAATGCGACATCATTGATAACTAAGGTATATCTCGGCGGACAGACATTTATGTTTTTAGCGGATAATGAGGGGCAGTCCGATGCGATATTGCCTAAAATGTATTCTGACGCATGGAAGAGTGATTTTGTTCAGGTCGGTCATCACGGATATTCGGGCGGTACGGACGAGCTCTATGACCTCATAGCACCCGAGTACGCAATGTGGCCTACTGCGGCTTATTTTTTCAATCTCGTAAAAGAGGGAAAATGGGAGAAGGCTCACACGATCCATCTTCTTGAAACCATAAAAATAAAAGAAGCTTTCATCGCTGAGGGTGGACACAGAACACTTAAGCTACCGTATAAAAAAGACTAAATTTAACACCAAAAGGGGATTTTTATCCCCTTTTTTTCATTAAAACGCTTTTTAAAATGTTAATTTTCTGTAAATTAAAGCATTTATTTATAAATAAATGCTTTTTTGCGTCTTATTCTCTTGCAAATTTGAAGCGTTTGTGATATAATAGGCGTATATACTATTATAATAAATAATATTTAATTTAAATTATAGACCGATTTTTTTACGAAAGGACATTTTAAATGGATTACCTTAACGAAATAAATGAAATATGGTCAATGGTCAAAAACAAGATCAAGCAAAAGATCGGAACAACCGCAATGGATCTTTGGTTTGGAGACGCGGAAATTGTGTCCTACACAAATGAGAATGTATTGAATCTCGCTGTCGGAACAGATTTCAAAAAGAAGATCGTTGTAGAACGCTATCTTGCCGAGATTGAGGCTCTGTTCAAGGAGTTCATGGGATTTGACATCAAGATAAACGTTGAATCCAAGGCCTCGCAATCAAGCGTTTATGAGATCAAAAAGCAGATAAGCGATAACAGAGATGGGGAGACGGCATCCGAGGAGCAAAACAAAAATCTCAATTTGGGTTCAACCATGCCTACTGTGAATTTCGAATACACGTTTGATAACTTCATCGTCGGCAGCTCAAATAAATTTGCCCACGCGGCATGCGTTGCTGTTGCTGACAGACCCGCTCAGGATTATAACCCTCTTTTCATTTACGGTCCGTCCGGACTTGGAAAGACTCACCTTCTTTATGCTATTACAAACGAGATAAAAAAGAAAAATCCCTTCTGTAACATCATCTACATAAAGGGCGAGGACTTCACCAATCAGATGATAGAGAGCATCGCAAAAAAGTCGATGACAAGCTTCAGAGATAAATACAGAACGTGCGACGTTCTTTTGATCGATGATATTCAGTTTATCGCAGGAAAGACATCCACTCAAGAGGAGTTCTTCCACACATTCAACGCTCTTTACGAGGACGGAAAGCAGATAATTCTTGTATCCGACCGACCGCCAAGAGATATTGAAACTCTTGAAGATAGAATAAAAACGAGATTCGAATGGGGACTTATAGCCGACATTCAGCCGCCGGATCTTGAGCTTCGAATAGCAATATTCAAAAACAAAATCTCTCAGGCAGGCATAAAGGTGTCGGATGAGATAATTACATATCTTGCAGAAAACCTCCGCTCTCACATAAGACAGATAGAGGGAGCGGTAAAGAAGCTTGTGGCTCTCAAATTTCTCCACGGTGACGAAATAACGATGGATGTAGTTAAGAGTCGCATGTCAGAGCTTTTGGGCGGTGCAGAGCCCATAAATGTTACAGTTGACAAAATTTTTGCCGCTATTGAGAAGAAATACGAGGTATCAAAGGCTGATCTTGTCAGCCAGTCGAGAGTAAAGGAGATCGCGCAGGCAAGACATGTTGCTATCTACCTTATCAGAACTATCACCGAAATGTCTTTTCCCTCGATCGGTAAGATATTCAACCGTAACCACTCAACGATAATTTCCTCGCTCGACGCTATAGATAAGAAAATGGCATCGTCAAGCGCGTTTGAGGCTGAAATGAACAACCTTATCAAAGAAATCAAGGAATAAACCGGTTTTCAACATATTTTAAAATTGCTTTATTCTTTGTATTCAAAGCACTTTTGCAATTATCAACATTTCAACATGGTATCTTATTTGTTGAAAAGTAAGCTTTTCCACAAATTTATCATTTTTCGCAAATTTCGCTTATATTCTTCAATATCCGTTGCCTTTTTCGCAAAATTTACCAATTCGTTTCACAAGCTTTTCTACATGAGATGCTTTGTAACTTTTGCTTACAGAATATGAAACAAACGGACTTTTGAACATTTCACGCCCCCTTAATACTCCCACTAAAAATTTATATCATTCATTCTTTCTTTATCTCGCGTGCGCGAGAAAACGGAAATTAAAAAAGGCAGAGACTTCGCTTTGAAGCTCGGAAAGGTCGAATTATGAAAATCGTATTCAACAGACAGGACATCAGCAACAAGATCGCACCTCTTATGAACGTAGTATCAAACAAAGGCGCAATTCCTGCGGCGGAGGGTATACTTATAGAGGCTAATTCAAACGACAGATGCACACTTACCGCATTTGATACTGAAAAGGGAATAAGAATCAACGTTGAGGCAGACGTTCTTGAACAGGGCTCTTACATCATCAACGCGCAGAAGTTCAATCAGACACTTAAGGTAATGGACGGAGAGGAGATCATCCTCACTGTTGATTCAAGATTGACTGCAACATTTGAATGCGGAAAATCGACACACAAGACCGGCGCTATGAAGGCTGAGGAATTCTCCGAAATTCCCGACCTCAAAACCGAAAAGGGATTTACCGTTAAGGAAAGCACACTTAAGAATATGCTCTCAAAGGTATCCTACGCTATGGGTGTTAACGAGCCTCGCCCGGTTCTCAACGGATGCTTTGTGAAGACCGAGGAGAATAAGATCAATATGGTTGCGTGCGATGGCTTTAAGCTTGCTATATGCACCTCAAGCGTCGAGCTTAAAAAGCTTGAAAACTCTGAGCGCGGTGTTGAGTATTCATTCATTATTCCCGTAAAGAGCGTAGGCGAGCTTTGCAGACTCTTCTCTGATGACGAGGAAGAGGAAGCAACCGTTTATATGAGCCACAAGAACATGGTCGTTGAATTTGACGATATGATATTCTTTACAAGACTCATAAACGGCGAATACATGGACTACAACAGAATAATTATAAAGAACCACAAGATCGAGGTGAAGGCTGCAAAGCAGGACGTTATTGCAGCGCTTGAAAAGGCGGCACTCATTACCGAGGAGAGAATCGCAAGAAGCGTTCGCTCACACGTTAAGGTTGAGGTTGTCGGTGACGTTATGAAGGTTTCTGCGGTTTCGGCAGCAGGAAGCATATATGACGAGTTCAATATCGAGCACACCGGAGAGGATCTGTCGATCGCTTTCAATAACAGATTCTTTATCGACAGCATAAGAGCTTGCAGAAGCCAGACTGTAAAGCTTTCAATGTCATCTCCTCTTATGAGCATCAATATTGAGCCTTGCGATGACGAAGAGGATACAGAGCTCTTTATGCTCCTCCCTGTAAGAACAAGAGATTAAAAAGCTATGAAAGGAATCGGCGATGTTCTGCAAAAATATAACGGTTGAGAATTTTCGTAATATAAAGTACGCAGACGTTGATTTCTGTAAAGGCACGAATGTGCTTCTCGGCGAGAATGCGCAGGGAAAAACGAATCTTCTGGAGTCGATCTATATGACAGCTCTCGGAAAGAGCTTCAGGCAGGGGACGGATAAGGACGTTATAAGCTTTGATGAGGAGTATGCGTATATAAAAAACACATACGTTGACGATATCAGGGATATGACGGTCGGGATACGCATTTTCTCCGACAGGCGTGCAAAGCAGATCGAGCAGAATGGCGTTAAGATAAAAAGAACGTCAGAGATGGTCGGCGGATTCAAGGTCGTGCTTTTCTGCCCCGAGCATCTTTCTATAATAAAAGACGGTCCCGCAGTCAGAAGAAGCTTTCTTGACGTTGCTATATCGCAGATACGTCCGCTTTATATGCGCTCGCTTCAAAGATATAATCTGATCCTGAAGGAACGCAACGCACTTATAAAATCTGCAGACGATAACAGAGTGAATTTCAATAACACGATCGATCTGTTTTCCTCACAGCTTGCTCATGAAGCGGCGATCATTACGGGATACAGAGTAAAATATATTGAGCAGTTAAAGAAATACGTTTCGGAATGCTTCCTTGATATGACAGGGGAGCGGGAAAAGCCAAGACTTGAATATATATCCTCGTCAAAGCTCTCGGTTGAGGATTGCTTTGATGAAAGAAAATGCGAAGATACATACCTTGAGCTTTATTCAAGTCGCCATGAACGGGAAATTGCCGCAGAATCGACGCTGTGGGGGATACACAAGGATGACCTTGAAATTGATCTTGACGGCAACAGAGCGCGAATTTTCGCTTCACAAGGGCAACAGAGATCTCTATCTCTTGCATTAAAGCTTGCCGAGGGCGAAATAATACGCGATGAGTGCGGCGGAGATTATCCGGTCTTCCTTTTTGACGACGTGCTCTCGGAGCTTGATTCGGGAAGAAGAAATTATTTGCTCTCAAATCTTGAGGGAAAACAGGTTATAATGACGTCTTGTGAAAAAAAGGATATAAATGCCGAAAGAATTATCGGCGTGCAAAACGGCAAGTTTTGCGAGATATAAGGAGGTAAAAAATGTACCTTCACGCAGGAAACAATAAAAACATAAGGGAAAAGGATATAATCGGTATATTTGATGCTGATAATTCAACGCTGTCTTATATAACGAGAAAATATCTTTCTGATGCGGAAAAGGAAAACAGGGTAATATCCGCAAAAAATGAAATTCCCAAATCGTTTATACTTTACAAGGAAAACGGAAAATATATGATCTGCTTTTCGCAGATATCAACATCGTCACTTATGGGAAGAACCGATACGGTTTGAATCGTGGTGAAAACAACACAATTTTAGAACGAGGAAGTAAAAATGTCAGAAGAAATCAAAAATTCCGCAGAGCTTGAAGAAAATCATTACGGCGAAAATGAAATACAAGTGCTTGAGGGACTTGAAGCGGTAAGAAAGAGACCCGGTATGTATATCGGTACTACGTCTATCCGCGGTCTTCACCATCTTGTGTATGAGATAGTTGACAACTCGATAGACGAGGCGTTGGCTGGATACTGTGATAAGATCACCGTAACGATAAATTATGATAACAGTATAACAGTAGAGGATAACGGACGAGGAATCCCTGCAGGCATTCACCCGAAGGAGGGAATACCTACGCCTGAGGTCGTCTATACCATTCTTCACGCAGGCGGAAAGTTTGGCGGCGGCGGATATAAGATCGCGGGCGGACTTCACGGAGTTGGTGCGTCTGTTGTAAACGCGCTTTCTTTGTGGGTAGAGCTTGATGACTGCTACGAGGGCAAGAGATACACGGAAAGATTCGAAAGAGGCGCTGTAGCGAGAAAATTCGTGTGTGAGGGTGATTCACCTGAGCGTCCTCACGGTGTAAAGGTAACTTTCAAGCCTGACCCTGAGATATTTGAGGAGACCGTGTTTGACTACGATACACTTCTCAACCGTATGAGAGAGCAGTCATTCCTTAACGCGGGAATCAGAATCATACTTATCGATGACAGAGGAAACGAGCCTGTTGTGACCGATCTTCAGTATGAGGGTGGTATCAAGTCCTTTGTAAGCTATCTTACAGAGACCAGAAATAACGATCCCGTTCACAATGACGTTATTTACATGAGAGCCGAAAAGGATTCGAGTGTTGCAGAGATCGCGCTTCAGTATAACGACGGTTATTATGAGAACGTAATGACCTTTGCAAACAATATGAATACCATCGAGGGCGGTACGCACGAGACGGGATTCAAGGCGGGTCTTACAAGAGTTATAAACGACTACGCGAGAAAGACCGGAATACTTAAGGACAGCGAAAAGAATCTTTCCGGTGAGGACGTAAGAGAGGGACTTTGCGCAATCGTTTCGGTAAAGCTTGAAAATGCACAGTTTGAAAGCCAGACTAAGGCAAAGCTTGGTAACAGTGAGATCAGAACACTTGTTGAAAACACGGTAAACGCAAAGCTTGCTGAATATTTCGAGGAAAATCCGAGTACAGCAAAGGCTATTCTTGATAAAGCACTTGCGGCGTCGCGTGCGCGTGAGGCGGCAAGGAAGGCGAGAGAAGCTACAAGACGTAAGGGACTCTTTGAAGGAAGCTCACTTCCCGGAAAGCTCCGTGACTGTAACGAGAGAAACGCAGAGCTTACAGAGCTCTATCTCGTAGAGGGAGACTCCGCAGGAGGTTCCGCAACACAGGGAAGAAACTCCAAGTTCCAGGCTATCCTTCCTTTGCGCGGTAAGGTTCTTAACGTAGAAAAGACAAGAGCTGACAAGGTTTACGGAAACCAGTCGCTCATACCGATAATTCAAGCACTCGGATGCGGTATCGGTGATGAATTTGATATGGCAAAGCTCCGTTACGGCAAGATCATTATTATGGCCGATGCCGACGTCGACGGATCTCATATAAGAATACTTCTTCTTACATTCTTCTTCAGACACATGCGCAAGCTTATCGAGGAAGGACACGTATATCTCGCACAGCCTCCGCTCTACAAGGTTTACAAGAAGGGAAGCAAGCAGGGCAACGAAAGATACGCATTCTCGGATGCAGAGCGCGATAAAATAATCGCAGAGCTTGCAGGTGAAAGCGGAAGAACCGACAACATCGAAGCAGACAGATATAAGGGTCTTGGTGAGATGGATGCAGATCAGCTTTGGGAGACAACGATGGATCCTGCAACCAGAACCATTCTTAAGGTGACAGTTGAGGATGCTATCGCATGCGATGAGATGTTCTCGCTTCTTATGGGTGATAAGGTTGAGCCGAGAAGAATATTCATTGAGCAGAACGCAAAGCTTGCGGAAAATCTGGATATTTAACAGCTTGTATTCAACAGTGTTGAAAAATCGTCAATAGGAGTGTTGATAAATATTGGGATATTCAATTTCAAAAAAGTTTTCAACAGACCGTGTTGATGAAAAATGACCTTTTAGAACATAGCAAATATCGATTTTATAAAAAAATGACACAAACTTTTCGACAGCGAAAAAAGTTTTCAACAGGGTGTGGGAAACTGTGTTGAAAAGGATGTTACAAACAATGAAAAAAGTTGAAAAAAAGGTAAAAACGGGTGAAAATATTTAAAAATAAATTTTTTATAGTTATCCTGTCGATTTCTTTATTTCTAACTATTCTAACCTCAACCTTGTCGGTTATGGGATATACCGATCCGATAAAAAACGTGTTGAATACCGTTACGGTCCCGTTCAGATATACCGGTCAGAAGATCAGCGAGTCGATACAAGGATTCAAAAGCTATTTTTCATCCGTGAAAAAGCTTCAAGGTGAAAATGAAAGCTTGAGAACACAGCTTGTATCACTTGAAGCGGAGCTTGTTGAAAAGGAAGCAGCAATAGAAGAAAATCGCAGATTGCGCGATTATCTTGAGATGAAGGATACCTTTTCGAGCTTCAAGCTTACAGAGGCACTTGTAATCGGTGTCGAGGGCGAAAATCATACTACGTTTTTGACTCTCAATAAAGGAAAAAATGACGGAATCAGTATCGGAATGCCGATCATGGTAAAAGAAGGACTTGTCGGCTCGGTTTGCGACGTTGGCGCTAACTGGTCGAGGGTAAGATTAGCCAATGAGGCATCCTCGTCTGTCGGAGCATACGTGCAAAGGAGCGGAGAGCTCGGTGTTCTGAGCGGAGACATAGCTTATAAGGATACGGGATACTGCACATTAGGGTATCTTTCGGAGAATGCCGATATTGAGGTCGGCGACCTTATATACACAAGCGGAGAGGGAAGCGTTTACCCGAGCGGTATATTTATCGGAACTGTAACAGAGATCAAATCCAACGAATATACCAGAGAAAAAAATGCCACAGTAAAATGCGCGGTGGATTTTGAAAGCTTGAAATACGTTGTAATAATAACGGATTTTGGGGAAGCGGGTGAGCAGGAATGACGGGTAGCGTAGACAGAAAAAAAGAAATACGTCTTTGGAGTCACATATTTTACGCTGTTTTTTTCTCTGCATTTATATTGTGTTGCGCGATCATTCAATGCTCGGATATTAAATTATTCGGAGTATTGCCTGAGGTAACATTCGGTACTGTATGCGCAATAGGATTTGTGGCAAAGGAAAAATATGGCGGAATATTCGGGCTTTGCGGCGGCGTTTTGGTTATGGCGCTCGGATCAAGCGGAATATCGTTTGCGCCCATTCTTTACACCTTGTGCGGATATTTATCGGGAGCCTTGCCCGGAATAATATTGAGACGGAATCTTTTATCTTATCTCATATTCGCGCCTATCATGGCGGCAACGCACATCTTTTTTACATTCGTTTATTATCTGATAATATCAAGAAGTCCTCAAATGTGGGGGCAAATAGGAAAGCTTATTATTCCTGAATTTTTCTCATGCATTATTTGTATGATTCCCGCGTATTTTGCGGTTTTGGGCGTCTATGCGCTCTTTAAAGGAAAGAACAACAGAAAGGGAAGTTTGAAATAACCCCCTTTTAAAAGAAAGGAAATATCAATGAGTAAGCAGCAGCACGACAACGATGTTTATTTGTTTGAAAATCAGAAGATCGTTGACATCAACATGGAAAAAGAGGTAAAAAAATCATTCATGGAGTATTCCATGTCTGTTATTATCTCCAGAGCACTTCCCGACGTAAGAGACGGTATGAAGCCGGGTCAGAGAAGAGTTATCTACGCTATGTACGAGGATCATCTGACGCACGATAAGCCCTTCCGTAAGTCTGCGACTACGGTAGGTAACGTGCTTGGACGCTACCATCCTCACGGTGACAGCTCTGTATACGGAACGATGGTAAGAATGGCACAGCCCTTCAGCCTTCGTTATCCTCTTGTAGAGGGACACGGTAACTTCGGTTCTGTGGACGGTGACCCACCTGCAGCTTACCGTTATACAGAGGCAAGACTTGATAAAATTGCCGATGAGATGACTCGCGATCTTGAAAAAGAGGTCGTAGAATTTCTCCCCAACTTCGATAACCGACTCAGAGAGCCGAGCGTTCTGCCCTCGCGTTTTCCTAACCTTTTGGTAAACGGAAGCATCGGTATCGCGGTAGGTATGGCTACAAACGTGCCCCCTCACAATCTCGGTGAGGTTATTGACGGTACAATTTACCGTATGGAAAATCCCGAATGCTCTATCGAAGACCTTATGCAGTTTATTAAGGGTCCCGATTTCCCGACAAGAGCAACTATTCACGGCACAAGCGGAATTGTTGATGCTTACACCACCGGTAAGGGTAGAATTGTTGTAAGAGCTAAGGCCGAAATAGATGAAGAGAAGAGACAGATCATCGTCTCCGAAATTCCTTATATGGTAAATAAATCTATGCTCTGCGAATCTATCGCGGGTCTTGTTAAGGATAAGAGAATAGACGGAATTACAGACCTGCGCGATGAGTCGGGCAGAGACGGAATGAGAATAGTTATAGAATTCAAGCGCGATGCTAACGGACAGGTTATTCTCAATCAGCTTTATAAATACACACAGCTTCAGGATACATGCTCTGCAAACTTCTTAGCAATCGTAGGACAGGAGCCTAAGGTACTTAATCTTGCTCAGATGCTTGATTACTACATTGAGCATCAGAAGTCTGTAATTCGCCGCCGAACAGAATTTGATCTTGAAAAGGCAAAGGCAAGAGCACATATATTTGAGGGATATAAGATCGCAAACGACAATATCGATGAGATCGTTCAGATAATGAAGACGAGCGAGTCGATAGTCGCATCCAAGATCACCTTGATGGAAAGATTCGGACTTACCGATATTCAGTCTCAGGCGATCGTTGAGATGACTCTCGGACGTCTTACCGGTATGGAGAGACAGAAGATCGAGGACGAGCTTGAAAGATTGCACGCACTTATTGAGGAGCTTGAGGGCATCCTTGCAGATGAGGGCAAGATAATTGCTATCATTAAGGAAGAAATGCTTGAGATAAAGAGAAAGTTCAGCGACGAAAGACGTACGAATATCGAGCAGGCTCTTGACGATATTGACCTTGAGGATCTTATTGAAAAGCACAACTGTATCATAACAATGACCCAGGCAGGCTACATTAAGAGACTTCCCTCCGATACCTATGCCGCACAGCATAGAGGCGGAAAGGGAATCACGGGTATGACCGCAAGGGATGAGGACTTTATTGAGAGAGTTGACGCAGTATTCAGCCACTCTACAATGATGTTCTTTACTAACAGAGGACGTGTTCAGGCGCTTCGTGCATTCCAGATTCCCGAGGCCTCGAGAACCGCAAAGGGAACTAATATAGTCAACCTTCTCGAGCTTGAAAAGGACGAAAAGGTCACGGCTGTAATTTCCGTAAATGAATTTACAGATAACGAATACCTCACAATGGTTACACGCAAGGGTGTTATCAAAAAGACCTTCCTTTCTGAGTATGAATATCAGAGAAAGGGCGGTAAGATCGCTATCAATCTTGATGATGGCGACGAATTACTCTTCGTAACCAAGACGGATGGAAACAAGCAGCTTATCATCGCGACAAGACACGGTAGTGCCGTTAAGTTTGATGAGAGCGAGGTCAGAGGAATGGGACGTGTATCACGCGGTGTGCGTGGTATTCGACTTCGTGAGGACGACTACGTTATCGGCGTAGTAAGCGTTGAAGAGGATAAAAAGCTCCTTACAATTACAGAAAACGGATTTGGTAAGAGAACAGAATTTGATGACTTCAGACTTATGAAGAACCGTGGAGGCGGAGGCGTAACCTGCCATAACCTCACTGAAAAGACAGGACTCCTTGCAGGAATCATCGCTGTCGGAGACGACGATGACGTAATGATGATAACTGACAACGGAATTATCATCAGAACACCCGCAGAGGGCATCTCTACCTATTCAAGAACCGCGTCCGGAGTTATCGTTATGAGACTTGAGGACGGTCAGAAGCTTGTCAACATTACAAAGACAGCAAAGGAAGAGGAAACCGAAGAGGAGCTTGAAAACGGCGAAACAACAGAAGAAGCATTGGAAGCTACTTCTAACGCAGAAAACACAGAGATCTAATTTTTTTGGAGGCGGCTTGAGCATGAAAAGAATAATAGTAATTTGCTTGATAATTATTACTTTATTGTCAACAACATCATTGATATCATGCTCAAGGCGCGCACCTGAGCTCGATGATGTAAGAGAAAGATTTATTTATCTTATAGAAAACTCAAAAAAGGTCAATATGATATATTTCGGAAGCGGACTTCCCGTATACGAAAGAGAGGGAGTTATCGCAACAGAAAAGGGAATATATTATAACGACGAGCTTCCTGCGTATAACAGAGTAATGGAAATATCAAGCTATCTTACTGTGGATGAGATGAAGCAACTGTCCAATGAAATATATTCAACCGAATATATGGCTGACATTTATGAAACTGCGTTTGACGGTGTAATGACCGGAAGCACGTCTGCATATCTTAGATTTTTGGAGACAAGTAATTGGATCTACCAAAACAGATACGCAACAGACTACAACCTCAGCGACAGAATATATGATTATTCCACTATGGAGATTGTAAAGCCTTCGAACGGAGAATATGTCAACATCAACATTGAAAGCTACACGTTAGAGGACAGAACAAGAAAAACTGTGCTGTTGACATTCGTTTTTGAAAGAGGTAATTGGTATCTCGATTCACCTACGTATTAAGTAAGAGGATAATATGGAAATCAAAGGACTTAAAATGAATTTTCTCGGTGACAGTATAACCGAGGGATACGGTGTCAGCAGTGTGGAGAATACCTATTGGAACGTTCTCAAAAGAGAGTACGGACTTGCACAGGCGCGCGGATACGGAATAAGCGGCACAAGATTTGCAAAAAAGAAAGTTCCATCCGAAAAGGAGAGATGGGATCTTGATTTTATCAAGAGATATCCCGACATGGATGACGATGCAGACGTTGTTGTTATTTTTGGCGGAACAAATGATTTCGGTCACGGAGACGCGCCGCTCGGAGAGATGAGTGATAGAGATCCGTATACCTTTTACGGAGCTTGCCACACCTTGTTTGAGGGTGTTATCAACAAATACCCCGAAGCTACGATAGTTATTATGACTCCTTTGCACCGAATCCAGGAGGACAACCCGAGAGGAGACGGCATGAAGAAGGACGGAGACGGAATTGCTCCTCTGTCTACGTACGTTGAGATAATCAAAGAGGTTGCGGCATATTATTCGCTTCCTTTGCTTGATTTGTGGAGCGTGAGCGGAATACAGCCAAAGGTTAAGGTCTTGCGTGAAAAATACTGCCCCGATGGTCTTCATCCGAATGATGCGGGACAGAGAATAATTGCATCCAGACTTGCCGGATTTTTAAAAACACTTTAAGGCAATGAAAAGTAGGGAAGGTTTGAATACGCCTCCCTTTTTTCACCCGATAAGAAAGGATAAATAATGAAAACAAACGTTGCAATAATCGGTGGCGGAATTGGCGGACTTATGGCCGCATACCGCCTTAAGAAAAACGATCCTAATCTCGACATAACAATTATTGAGAGAGGATTTGAGCTTGAAAAGAGAAAATGCCCTGCCGGACACGATAAAGCGTGCGTACACTGCAAGGTCTGCTCTATAACCGGTGGATATGCAGGCGCAGGTGCGTTTTCGGATGGAAAATTCAATATAGGAACCGCTTACGGCGGAAGCATGGGCGAGGAGCTTGGCGAACACACGGCTATGAAATATATCAACTGTGTAGACGAGGTTCTTGAGTCATTTGCAGATGATTATCCGCCCCTTTACCGTTCAAATGAAGAGCTTAAGCTTAAGTGTCTTCAGAACAATCTCCGCTTGCTTGACATGAACGTAAGACATCTCGGCACGGATAAGAACTTCAAGACGATGCAAAAGCTTATCGAATGGATACGTGATGCGGGTGTTAGTATGCTGTCAGGTGCTGACTGTAAAAACGTAGAGAAAACAGAAAACGGATTTATTCTGGATATTTTCAAGGGCAAAAACGAAGAGAAAATCGAATGTGAAAAGCTCATAATAGCTACCGGAAGAAGCGGAGCAGAATTTGTAAGCACATTCTGTAATAAGTTTGGTGTTAAAATGAATGCAAACTCTGTTGATATCGGTGTCAGAGTAGAGATGAAGGATATAATTTGGAGAGAGTTTTCCGAGAAGATCTACGAGCCTAAGATATTGTACAGAACAAAGACGTTCGAGGATAGAACGAGAATGTTCTGCTTTAACCAGGGTGGACTTGTATCTGCTGAAAACAACCACGGAGTTATTACCGCAAACGGACATAGCTTTGCGGAGCCCGAAAAGAAAACCGAAAACTGCAACTTTGCTATTCTTTCCTCGATTCACTTTAACGGCAATTTCAATAAGCCCACAGAGTATGCTGAAAACATAGCGAGAAATATGAATTTCGCGGGAGACGGTAATATTATCGTTCAAAGATTCGGAGATCTTGTTCGCGGAAGAAGAACGAATGAGCACAGACTGTCTGCAAACTCGGTAATTCCTACTTTAAAGGCATATCCCGGAGACTTGTCGATAGTTCTTCCTTACCGTGCGCTTACCAATATTATAGAAACCATCTATGCGCTTGATAAGGTGGCTCCGGGTACCGCAAATCCCGATACCTTGCTTTACGGATGTGAGAATAAATATTACAGCATCCGCCCCGAGCACAACGGAAGCTTTGAAATACTTGATAACGTCTACCTTATAGGTGACGGAAGCGGAATAACGCGCGGACTTTCTCAATCGGGAGCGATGGGATTGTTCGTAGCAGATAAGATCTGCGGAAAATAAGCAAAAAAATAAAACCCTTTCATAGGAAAGGGTTTTATTTTTTCATGCCCAAGCCATGCTTGAAGGCTTTTCCTCGTAAATTACTACGTCCTTAAGGAACTCAACAGCTTTTCTCAGACCCTCGTCAATAGACATAAGGGAGTCCTCGTGCTCGATCGAGAGCACACGGTCATATCCGCAGAGACGGAGATTGGACACAAGGTCTCTCCAATATGTCTCACCGTTACCGTAGCCAACGGTTCTGAATACCCACGCGCGGTGGATCTCGTCACCGTAGTGCTTGGTATCGAGAACACCGTTCTTTGCGGTGTTGTACTTGTCGATCTTGGTATCCTTTGCGTGAACGTGGTATATAGCTCCCTCAAGCTCGCGGATAGCCGCAACGGGATCCATACCCTGCCAAATAAGGTGAGAGGGGTCAAAGTTTGCGCCGAGAACGTCACCGACTGCACGGCGAAGCTTCAAAAGTGTTTCGGGATTGTAAACACAGAATCCGGGGTGCATTTCAAATGCTACTCTTACGCCGTGAGCCTTGCAGAATTCGGCGGTGTTCTTCCAATAAGGGATAAGCACCTCGTTCCACTGCCAATCAAGAATGGTAAGGAAATCCTCGGGCCAAGGGCAGGTTACCCAGTTTGGATATTTTGCACCTGCGTGGTCTCCGGGGCATCCGGAGAATGTGATCACCGTGTCAACACCGAGCTTTTCCGCAAGAAGAACTGCGTTGCAGAAATCGTCGTGGTACTGCTTTGCGGTAGCGGCATCGGGATGCACGGGGTTTCCGTGGCAAGCGAGAGCGCAGATCTCAACGTCATATTTTTTGAAGGTAGCAACGAACTCGTTGAATTTAGCTTCATCCGCAAGAAGCTCCTCGGGGTTGCAGTGTGCTTTTCCGGGATATCCTCCTGCTCCGATCTCTACCGTGTGAACGCCGAGTCCGGAAATGATAGAGAGTGCTTCATCAAGAGACTTCTGCGCATATAAGTTAGCAAGAACGCTTAATTTCATGATAATTAGATCCTTTCAGAATTATTTTACTTTGATCTCCGCAACGCGAACGCAATGGCTTTGTCCGTAACGGAAGTTGGGGCAAGCAATCTTCAATGTGCCGTCAACCTTTGCAAAGTCGAGGAGCTGAGAATTATCCATCCACTTAACAGACTCAACCTCACCCTCAAATCCGGGGAATTCTGCAATTGTTGCGTTTCCGCCGTCGAGAGCCACGTTTGTGTCTCCGCCCATCCCGAGATCGTACTTGAAGGCATAGAAGGTCTTTTCGTCCTTAATGTCACGAAGCACGAAATCCTTTTTATCTGCTTGTGCAATATAGGGACGGCCGTTATAAATGGCCTTTCCGTAGATGTTCATCCAATATCCTACACACTCCATGGTAGCGCGAGACATGTTGGGAACTGTACCGTTTGCGGAGGGACCGATGTTGAGGAGCATGTTTGCGCCGATCTTACGGCAATCGCAGATCTCTTCAATTATCTGCTTTACGGGCTTGAAGTTAATGTCGTCGGCATCTCCCCAGTTATCGTTAAGGGTTTCGCACATCTCTCCTGCAACGTACTTTTTCATACCGCGGCGATCGATGGGAGTGGGAGTTCCGCGCTCGTAGGTCAAGGAGTCGATATACTCGTTACCCTTTGCGCCTCTCAAATGTATTCCGGTGTTGTTGATTATCATCGCGTTAGGCTGGAGACGGCGGATCATGGAATAGAGCGCATCCTCCTGCCAGTCAGCGTTGGGCTTGCTCCAGTTTCCGTCAAACCAGAGACCGCCTATCTCGCCGTAATTGGTGCAGAGAAGCTCAACACTCTTGCGGAGATACTCAAGATAACCGTTGAAATCGGTGTTGAAGTCCTCGCGATACCAGTCGAGAGTGGTGTGATAGAAGAAGGGAACGATATCAGCCTTTCTGCACTCTTCAACGAACTCGCGAACCACGTCTCTCTTTGCAGGAGAGTGGATAGCATCATAATCGTTAAGACCGCAGGTGTCGTAGAGGGAGAATCCTTCGTGATGACGGGTAGTAAGGCAGATGTATTTGCATCCTGCCGCCTTACCTACACTTACGATCTCGGACATATGCACAGGATTGAAATTCTCCTTCAAAGGCATATAATCCTCTTTTTTTATCTTGTGGGTGTGCATGGTCCACTCACCCTGACGAAGCTGGGAGTAAAGACCGAAATGCACAAACATACCAAGACCGAGCTGCTCAAAATTCTTTATGTATTCAGGAGCTATAGGGAGCTGTTCATTACACATGATGAGTAAAATCCTTTCTTTTGAAATCAGTTCTTGCTATCGAATCTGTAAATGTCGCCGCTCTTTGCGGATTCGTAGATTCCCTCAAGAATCTGGGTAACTACGTAAGCCTGCTCGGGAAGAACACAAGGATCGTGATCGTTAATGATGGAATCTATCCACTGTGCTGCTTCAAGAGTTGACATATCCGCCGACTGCGCACCGTCAAAGAAAGCCGCGCCTGCAGGATTCAAGGTAGGGACAAGAGTGTACTGAGAGTTGTTTCTGATACCGTTTATGCGAACGCCGTCGTACATATCCGCGCCTGCGAGAGTGCCGGAAAAGCTTGTAACAGCTTCACGGGTCTCAAGTGTGTTGAGCGCCCAAGAGGATTCGAGTATGATCGTTGCGCCGTTTTCCATAACGACGAAACCGAAAGCGGAGTCCTCAACGGTAAACTTTTCGGGATCCCAGTTACCCCAACCGTTCCCCTGGTTTGTCTGGTTGTTGAGCTTGTGGTATGTAGTACCTACGCAATATTTGGGCTTGTAGTTGTTGAGTATCCAAAGAGTAAGGTCGAGCGCGTGTGTACCAATGTCGATAAGAGGACCTCCGCCCTGCTCGTATTCGTTAAGGAATACGCCCCAGGTGGGAACGCCTCTGCGGCGAATAGCGGTAGCCTTTGCAAAATAAATATCACCAAAGGTGCCGTTTTCAGCCTCGGTCTTGAGATACTGAGAATCAAGTCTTTGTCTTGACTGATAACCGATAGTGAGCTTTTTGCCTGTTCTCTTTGCCGCATCTATCATTTTTTTAGCCTCTGTACTGTTTATAGCCATAGGCTTTTCACACATAACGTGCTTGCCGGCTTCAAGAGCGTCAACCGTGATATAGCTGTGCGAGCGGTTGGGGGTGCAGACGTGAACTACATCGATGCTCTTGTCCTCAAGAAGCTTTTTATAGTCGGTATATACCTTTGCGTCTTCTGTTCCGTAATCCTTTGCCGCCTTTATAGCGCGCTCTTCAATAATATCGCAGAAAGCAACCATTTCTACGTTAGAAAGCTTTTTGAGAGAAGGCATGTGCTTGCCGTTTGCAATGCCTCCGCAACCGATAATACCAATTTTAAGTTTTGCCATGTTTTGTTACCTCATAAATAAACATTAGAATATATAATATTCATAATATAATTATAATAGATTTTCGAGCTTTTTTCAATAGATTTCTTTAAATTGTCGGGAATTTTACGCAAAAAATGAAGGGAAGGACATCTTATTTACAAAGAAATATCAAAAATTTTATAAACGCCTTGATTTAATGGCTTTACTGTGTTAAAATTAGAATAGGATAATGTCGACCTTGAATTTTGGAGGAAAGCTATGTTTGTTGATCTTTTGGGTAAAACCAGAATAAAGCTCGGACTTCACGTATGCAGTACGCGCTCGAACGGAAAAGAAAAGCCCGGCGAGCTTGCAAAAAAATATATAGACGGAAATTACGATGCTATCGCGCTGACGGATAATTGGATCTATAACGGTGATGGAGAGATAGAGGGCTTGAGGATCATCTCGGGATGCGAATACAGCACCGGAAGCCTTGAGGAAGGCGGAGAAGCCTATCATATCGTAGGAATAGGAATGACGAGCGATCCCGAGGTGCCCATTGCTTGGCAAAACATGAAGAAGACCGCGCTTTCAAAGGCCGCGGAGATTGCCGCTATGATAAAAAAGAGCAATGGATTTTCTTTTGTCGCGTATCCCGCACATAACCGAAACAGTGCCGAAAGGCTTTTGGAGCTTGAGGAGATCGATGGAATTGAGATATATAATTCCGAAACCGAATACGGAGACGTTGATAGCGGATATGCGGGAGAAATATCGGACAAGCTTTCGCTTTACGGCAAAAGCACGGTGCTTATAGCGGCAGACGGTGTCAATTGCTATGAGGGAGAGGATCACAGATGTGCTGTAATGGTAGAATCGGCAAATGCCGACACTCCGCACATTATACGTGCATTGAGACAGGGCAAATTTTATACAACCGAGGGTCCTGAAATTCATCTTGAAAGAATTGGCGCGGATAAGGTCAGAGTCATTTGCTCGCCCGCTATTAAAATAGAGTTTTTCTCGGATAGCGACAAGAGCCAGGGAAAGGTAGTTCGCGGAGAGAACCTTCTTGAGGCTGATTACAGCATTAAGGACGGAGAGCGGTTTGTCAGAGCAGAGGTCATGGATGCAAACGGACTTATGGCTTGGAGCAATATAATAAGATTTGACGAGCTTTACAGATAGGAACGAAAAATGGAAGAGAAATTCAGAACAGAGCATGATTCGATGGGTGAGGTTTTAGTCCCGTCAGACAAATATTGGGGTGCTCAGACACAGAGAAGCCTTGATAATTTTAAAATAGGCGATGAAAAAATGCCGCGCGAGATAATCCGAGCATTCGGAATACTTAAAGCGGCGGCGGCGAGAGCGAATTTTGAGCTTCGCCCCGACAAGATGACAGAAGAGAAATATGAGGCGATCGTAAAGGCTTGCTTTGATATATGCGCAGGTGAGCTTGACGGAAACTTTCCTCTCGCAGTATGGCAGACCGGAAGCGGAACTCAGACCAATATGAACCTCAACGAGGTAATTGCGAACAGAGCAAGCGAAGGCATCAGCGGCGGGAAAATACATCCGAATGACGACGTTAATATGTCGCAGTCGTCAAATGATACATTTCCGACGGCTATGCACATAAGTGCAAGGCTCGAAATCAGCGAAAAGCTTTTGCCGTCAATAGATTCCTTAATAGAAAGCTTCCTTGTTCTCGAGGAGCAGAATGAGGGAATAGTAAAGATCGGAAGAACGCATCTTCAGGATGCAACCCCTATAAAATTCTCGCAGGAGATAAGCGGATGGCGCTCTATGCTTGAGTCGTCTAAAAAGCAAATCGTATCCGCATCCGAGTTTTTGTCAGATCTCGCGCTCGGCGGAACGGCGGTAGGTACCGGAATAAATGCTCCAAAGGAATTTGGAGCGCTTGCCGCAAAATACGTCTCCGAGCTTACGGGAATAGAATTTGAGAGTGAAGAAAATAAATTCCACGCGCTTACAAGCAAGGATGCACTTGTATTTGTACACGGTGCGCTCAAGGGACTTGCGGCAAACCTTATGAAGATCGCAAACGATATTCGTTGGCTTGCATCGGGACCCCGTTGCGGCATCGGAGAGATCACGATTCCCGAAAACGAGCCGGGTTCATCTATTATGCCGGGAAAGGTAAACCCGACCCAGTGTGAAGCGGTAACAATGGTTGCCGTTCAGGTCATGGGCAACGATGCAACGATAGGAATTGCGGCATCGCAGGGCAATTTTGAGCTTAACGTGTTCATGCCCGTAATAATTTATAACTTCTTGCAGTCGGTGCGCTTGCTCTCGGACGTGATAAATTCATTCAGAGAGAATTGCGTGAACGGAATAAGAGCAAATTACGAGAAAATGAAGGAAAATCTCAACAACTCTCTCATGCTAGTCACCGCGCTTAACACACACATTGGATACGAAAACGCCGCAAAGGTGGCAAAAACCGCACATAACGAGAGGATTACGCTCAAGGAAGCATGCGTAAAGCTCGGTTATCTCAGCGCAGAAAAATACGATGAAATAGTTATTCCCGAAAAAATGGTTTAAAAAGGAGAAAAAATCATGTCTATCGCAGAAGAATCACTTAAAAAGCATTATGAATGGCAAGGTAAGATCGAGGTCATTACACGCTGTCCCATAGATTCGAGAGAGGATCTTTCCTTGGCGTATACGCCCGGCGTTGCTCAACCCTGCCTTGAAATACAGAAGGATATTGACAAATCCTACGAGCTTACAAGAAGATCAAACATAGTAGCGGTTGTAACCGATGGAACGGCTGTATTGGGTCTTGGAGATATAGGCCCTGAGGCAGGTATGCCGGTTATGGAGGGAAAATGCGCGCTTTTCAAGGCGTTTGCGGACGTTGATGCGTTTCCTCTCTGTATAAGAAGCAAGGACGTTGACGAGATAGTCAGAACGGTATATCTTCTTTCGGGCTCCTTCGGAGGCATAAATCTCGAGGATATAAGCGCCCCCCGTTGCTTTGAGATAGAAAAGAGACTCAAGGAGATCTGTGATATTCCTGTATTCCATGACGACCAGCACGGAACCGCTATCGTAGTCGGAGCGGCACTTTTGAATGCTTTGAAGATAGTTGAAAAGGATATAGGCAAGGCCAAGGTGGTTATCAACGGTGCAGGTGCCGCAGGAATATCGATAGGAAAGCATCTCATGAACCTTGGTGTCAAGGATCTTACTATGGTAGACAGATTTGGCGCAATATATCAGGGTAAGGCGGAAAACAACTCTGCGCAGGAGGAGATCGCAAAAGTAACCAATATTCGCGGCGAAAAGGGCAACCTTGCAGATGCTATGAAGAATGCAGACGTATTCATCGGTGTTTCCGCACCCGGAATAGTCTCCGCTGAGATGGTTTCCACCATGGCTCAGGATGCTATCGTATTCCCGATGGCAAACCCGACACCCGAGATCATGCCCGATGAGGCAAAGAAGGGCGGCGCAAGAATAGTTGGCACGGGAAGATCGGATTATCCAAACCAGATAAATAACGTGCTTGCATTCCCCGGAATTTTCCGCGGTGCGCTTGATTGCCGCGCAAGCCAGATCAATGAGGAAATGAAGGTTGCGACATCGCACGCGCTTGCTTCTCTTATTCCTGAGGACGAGCTGAATGAGGAAAACATCATTCCGTCCGCGCTTAACAAGGACGTTGCAAGAGTAGTTGCGGATGCTGTTATAAGCGCCGCAAAGGCAACCGGAGTAGCGAGAAAATAAAACATACAATTGTAATTGAAAGAGGAAGAGGCCTTGACAGCGACAAAAAGCGAATTACAGTATAAAAAAATGACCGAAACATCGGTCGCAAAATTGATAATTACTCTCGGAATACCGACCACCATAAGTATGCTTATTACGAACATATACAATATGGCGGATACGTATTTTGTGAGTACGCTTGGTACGGCTGCAGGAGGCGCTCCCGGAGTTGTATTCAGCATCATGGCTATACTTCAGGCGTTCGGATTTATGTTCGGGCACGGAGCGGGAAGCCATGTCAGCAGATTGCTTGGTGCAAAGAATGAGGAGAGAGCTGGAAAGTTCGCAACCTCAAGCTTGCTTTTGTCAACGCTTTGCGGAATCGCAATAATGACGTTCGGACTTATATTCCTTGAGCCCTTGATGTGGTTTTTGGGAAGTAACGGAGAGATATTGCCTCATGCAATGGGATATGCGAAATATATTTTCATTGCAGGTCCTGCAATGACGGCATCCTGCGTATTTAATAACGTATTGCGATATGAGGGAAAAGCCACGTTTGCAATGATAGGTCTGACATCGGGCGGAATATTAAACATTTTGCTCGACTACATTTTCATTATGTACCTCGGTCTCGGCACCGCAGGCGCGGGACTTGCAACCGCTATGTCGCAATACATAAGTCTTATTATTCTTGCAATTCCGTTTATTATTGGAAAAACTCAAAGCAAGATAAGATTTAAAAACAAATTCTTCAGCTGGCGCATTACTTGGGATATAGTAACTACCGGTTTCCCGAGCCTTATCAGGCAGGGACTTGGAAGTGTATCCACGGCTTTGCTGAATATTCAAGCAAGATTTTACGGCACTGCGGCAATCGCGGCAATGGGCTACGTTTCGAAGGCAGTTCAATTTATATTCTGTGTAGGACTTGGAATAGGACAGGGCTTCCAGCCGGTGTCTGCGTTCAACTACGGAGCAAAAAAGTACAGCAGAGTAAAGAAAGGAAGCTATGTTACAATGCTTTTCGGTCTTATAATGATCGGAACGCTTGCGGCGGTATGTTACGGATTAGCTCCGCACATCATCAGCTTCTTCAATTCCGAAACCGACCCCAATATAACCAAAATAGGAGTCCAGGCGCTCAGATTTAATTGTATGGTTCTCTGGGTTCTGCCGTTTACCGTTGTCGGAAACATGATGTTCCAAAGCATAGGAAAAAGGATCCCTGCTATATTGCTTTCGGCTCTTCAAAACGGAATAGCCTTTATTCCGATGATATATTTGTTGCCGTTTATAACTGAAAAATATTTCAGTGACGGACTTTTAGGTCTTGAAATGGCACAGCCCATGGCGTATGTTATAACCGCCGCCATAACTCTGCCGGTAACGGTGGTATTTTTAAGCAAGCTCCCGAAGGACGGAACTGAAGCAAAATAAAAATCAGAAAGGAGATGCAAAATGCTGAATTATCCCGAAAAGGTTGTTCGTATAGCGAAAATAATGCAAAAATACGGCTATCGCGCTTATGCGGTCGGCGGATGTGTCCGCGACAGCGTGATGGGTAGATGCCCATCGGATTGGGATATGACAACAAGCGCGTCTCCCGAAAAAATAATAGAAATCTTCGATTCCGAGCAGATTCGGACGATCCCCACGGGATTAAAGCACGGCACTGTAACCGTTTTGCTTGACGGAGAGACCTTTGAATTAACAACGTTTCGCATTGACGGAGGATATACCGATTCTCGCCATCCCGATGCGGTAACGTTTACAGATAGGCTCTCGGATGACCTTTGCAGACGTGATTTTACTGTCAACGCAATGGCCGCAGATCCTATATCACGGGGCGGAGAGGAGATCACCGATCTTTACGGCGGCGTGTCCGATATCAAAAACAAGATCATTCGAGCGGTCGGAGATCCGCAGAAACGATTTACCGAGGATGCTCTGCGCATTTTAAGAGCGGTCAGGTTTGCCGCAACGCTCGGCTTTGAAATCGATGCAGATACCAAAGAAGCCGCAAAAACGTGTAAGGATGGACTGTCGCGAGTTTCTATTGAGCGTAAGATCGTTGAGCTTAAAAAAATGCTTATGTCGGATGGCGCAGACAGAGGAATAACACTTTTGTTTGATCTTGGTCTTGAAGAGTATATCCACGCCGATCTAAAAAAGCCGAACAGGTCGATCATAGCACTCCCTATGTGCTTTGAGGCGCGCATGGCGGCGCTTTTTGGCGGTGCTGAGACACCCGATCTGTCAACGTTAAAGCTCTCAAGAGTCGAATCAACAGGAATAAAGCTACTTTGTAACAAGAGCGAGTTTTGCGGTGAGGCAAGCGAGAAAAATGCCCGATTGCTTCTTAGCAAATACGGTGAGCTTTGCGAGAGCGCTGTGGCGCTGTACGGTACAAAGGAGCTTGCAGAGCTTGTTTTGTCCGAAAAAGAAAAAGCACCGTGCATCAGAATAGCAGATCTTGCGTTGAGTGGCGGAGAACTTAAAAACGAGGGTGTAGAGCCAAGATTGATAGGCGAAATAATGTCATACCTTCTTGATCTTGTAATCGAAGACCCGGGTCTTAATCAAAAGGAAACGCTCGTTAAGATGGCAAAAAACAAGGAAAAGATTATAAAGGGGAATATCGATGTATAAAAATAAGCCTGAACCGAAAAACAAGGTGGCAAAGGTGAGCGCACTGATGACGCTTATAGGTGGAATGTTTTTGTTCGCCGTGTCAAACAGCGGAGCAATTCCGCTTCCGTGGCTGGCGCAAACTGTGGCAGTAATATTTTTGACGTTTTCCATATACGTTGCGGCGGCATATTTACTAAAAAGATTTACCTTTATAGTTGACGGAAAAGCAACGGTTGACGGTGACGGCGACAGTGACTTTATCATCACCGAGCAAAAGGGAAGCCGGGAGATAAAGGTATGTCATGTTTCCGTGAATGATATAGTATTTATCCGAGAGGTAAATGCCGCAAACAAAAAAGAGGTCAACAAGGACCGCAAAAAGAAGAAAAGATACACCTATGACACGCAATTTTGGGCATCAAGAAGACTTGAGATAGCGATTAGCTACACCGATTCCGATCCCGAAGAACACATTTCATTACTTGTCACGTTTGACGAGGGGCTTGTACGCGCCCTCTTAATGGCGGGCGCCACAAAAATATAAGTCAAAGGAGAAGAGCGAATATCTTCTCCTTTTTAATTTTAAATTTTGATTTGTCGAACTGTTTAATTTGCATTTCACGGTTGCAAATTCCCCTCACGTCACGCTTTGCGTTAGCCTTCCCTTGTGAGGGAAGGTGGATTTTGACGCTTGCGGCAAAAGACGGATGAGTAGAAGACTAACGATTTTAACCGTCTTTGACCTGAGAGAAAGTCTT
>JAZUBI010000019.1:0-4281 GCA_045638385.1 Eubacteriales bacterium | reverse complement strand
AAACAATTAAGATAGCCTTTGTGTAGAAAGGGAAAACCCCCACTTGTGTGTTTTCCCTCTTTCGGCTACGCCGAAATTCACCCTTTCGTGGCGCTTTCTAACGATAAGGAATTTCGCCGTCTGCGGACGGCGACCAACGCTCCGCGCGTTGGATGTGCGGTCGCTTTTTGAAAAAAGCGACGGAAAAACTTTTAAACTGCTTCGCTCTTACCGTGGCGAACGCCTCGGTAAATCAAAATTTTAATAATTACTTTATAGGCTCAAAATCAGCCGCGCCGTGCTTGCAGAGCGGGCAGATATAATCCTCGGGGAGCTCATCTCCCTCATAAACATAGCCGCAGATCTTGCAAACGTAGCCCTTCTTGCCGTCTGTCTCGGGCTTGGGCTTGACGTTTTGATAATAGTAGGTGTAGGTCATTGTGTCTCTGTCCGAAAGGACTCTTGCCTCGTTGACCGAGCAGATGAACATTCCGTGCGTGTCAAGGTCGATGTATTGCTCAACAACAAGAGACATAAAGGAATTGATGTATCTTGGGAGAACGATCAATCCGTTTTCACTGCGCAAGGGCTCACAGCCCTCAAATTTGTCGGTATTTCTTCCGCTCTTAAATCCAAAGTTTTCAAACACAGAGAAGGGAGCATCGACAGTCAGGCAGTTGATGTTCATTTTTCCTGTCTGCTTTATAATGTGGTGAGAGTAATTTTCCTTGTTGATGGTCACAGCGATGCGATTGGGGGTGTTTGTGACCTGAGTGACCGTGTTCACGATAAGACCGTTGTCCTTTTTGCCGTCGTTAGAGGTTATAACGTAAAGACCGTATCCAATGTTGAAGAGCGCTGTGGGATCGTTCTTCTTCGCGCCGGTCTCGTGAAGGGCAATGTACTCGCGGCAGAGCTCGTCGGCAAGCAATTCAAGCTGAGCCGAGCTCTCATCGTTCAAAGCAGAAAGGATCTTAACGGTGGTGTCGGCAAAGGTGATGTTCTTGGATGTGGAGAGCATCTCCCTCATTATCTTCGCCGCCTGGGGCGCCCAGCTTCCGTTTTCAATCAGAGCGACAGTGCGGTTTTGGTAGTTGCGCTCTGTCAGATGGTTGATAAATTCGCGCATGAAGGGGAATATCTCGGCGTTGTAGGTGGTAGTCGCAAGAACAAGCTTTGAGTAGCGGAAGGCATCCTCAACCGCCTCAGCCATATCACAGCGAGCAAGGTCGTGTACAGTGACCGAGGGCGCACCCTTAGCACGGAGCTTGTCCGCAAGGGCTAAAACAGCCTTTTTGGTATTTCCGTAAACCGATGTGTAGGCGATAACTATTCCGTCATCCTCAACCTCGTAGCTTGACCAGGTGTTGTATAGAGAGATGTAGTAGCCAAGATTTTCATCAAGCACAGGGCCGTGGAGGGGGCAGATCTTCTGAATATCAAGCCCTGCCGCCTTTTTGAGGAGAGCCTGAACCTGCGCGCCGTATTTTCCGACGATACCGATGTAGTAGCGTCTTGCCTCGCATGCCCATTCCTCGTCTGCGTCAAGCGCACCGAATTTTCCGAATCCGTCAGCCGAGAAAAGAACCTTGTCATATGAATCGTAGGTTACAATGACCTCAGGCCAGTGAACCATGGGCGCGGTCACGAAGGTAAGCGTGTGCTTGCCGAGAGAGAGCGTGTCGCCCTCGCCCACAACAATTCGCTTGTCGGCAAAGGCGGTGCCGAAAAAGTTTTTCATCATACCGAACGCCTTAGCCGAGGAGACCACGGTAACGTCCGGATAAGCCTTTACAAAGTTAGCAATATTAGCGGAGTGGTCGGGCTCCATGTGCTGAATTACAAGGTAGTCGGGACGGCGAGCGCCGAGAGTGTTCTGAATGTTGTCAAGCCATTCGTGAGTAAATGACGCATCCACCGTGTCCATGATAGCGATCTTTTCGTCTATGATCGCGTAGGAGTTGTAGGAAATTCCGTTCGGAACGACATACTGTCCCTCGAAAAGGTCGATCCTGCGGTCATTGACGCCAATATATTTTATGTCGTTTGTGATGTACATATATAAACCTCCAAAAAATTTATTTTTCTACTATATATTTTATCATATTATTGCCCTTTTTTCAACTGTTTTTTTGCGTATAAAGTGAGAATAATCAAAAATACTTGACTAATTTTGAAAATTAAAGTATAATAAACGTAGAAAAATGAAGGGAAAATGCAAATGAGCAGGATCAAAATACCACAAAGAAACCGCGACGTTCGCAGAAGCGCCTTTTTCAGAAATTTCAGAAAAATAGCTCTCTATATCGCCTATATAATCATGTGGGCGTTCGCGTATATGTTTTATCTCAAAGCGCCGCTCCACAGAAAATTCGAATGGTGGCTTATGCTGATATTCTGCGCCGTTGTGCTTGGCAGCGGATGGCTTATCTTTAATATGAAGAAATTTGTCTCCGATCGCAGTATAAAAGGCAGGATCGAGACCATGAAAATGTCAAGAACCTACGGTAGGGGAGTCTCCCGCGAGGGAAGAATAAAGGTAGATTATCAAACGCTCCGTATACTTAAAATCAGAGAAGCAAACGGCAAATGCAGAAAATTGCGCTTTCAGCTTTTTGACGACGGCTACGATCTCTATTACAGAGAGGGCGATGAGGTTATTTATTTCAGAGGAACGAGATACCCCCTGTGTGCCGAGGCGGAGAAGCGCGGAGAGCATATATGCGTCATGTGTGGGGTCAGAGTAAACGAGCCCCGTCACCATGGCGAAAGAGAAGCGAACCTCGACTATTGCGAGGCATGTAAGAAAACTCTTGTCAGAATAGATGAAATTTTAGACAGGACAGAAAAGCGCGAGGATAAAGCTTAAATGAACAAAACCGAAAGATTATTTGATAAAAGCTCCAAGATCAAGGATTTCACAGCAAAAGTCATCTCTTGTGAGCCTCTCGAGGACGGAAAATACGCCGCCGTTCTTGATATGACCGCATTTTTCCCGAATGAGGGCGGTCAGGCGTGCGATACGGGAAGTATTGATGGAGTCAAGGTCGTATCTGTTGACGAAAAGGGCGGAATTATCAAACACACCGTGACCTCTCCCATAGAGATCGGGAAAAATGTAAGCTGTGAGATAGATTTCGAGCCTCGATTCAGAAAAATGCAAAATCACACCGCCGAGCATATCGTGTCGGGAATAATACACCGCCTTTTCGGATACGAAAATGTGGGATTTCACTTGGGCGACGGATATATGACCGCGGATTTTAACGGTGAGCTTTCCGAGGAGAAGATTTTGGAGGTCGAGACCCTTACGAACGAGGCTATATTCGAGTGCCGCAATGTTCGCGCGTATTACCCGACAGAAAATGAGCTTAAGGCTCTTGAATATAGGAGCAAGCTCGATTTTTACGAGAACGTGAGAATAGTAGAGATAGAGGGTGTGGATAAGTGCGCATGCTGTGCGCCGCACGTTGAAAACACGGGCGAGATCGGACTTTGCAAGATAGTCGATGCTATACGCTATAAGGGCGGAATGAGACTTACTATGCTGGCGGGTCGTGACGCGCTTGCCGATTACAGACAAAGGCAGGAGCAGATCAAGCGCATATCGGTTGCAATTTCCGCAAAGCAGAGCGAGGTCGCGGACGGAGTTGACCGCATGATAAGTGAAATGAGCGAGCAGAGGGGCAAAATGTCAGCCGTAAAGAAGGAGCTTATGGCGCTGAAACTTGAAAGGCTAAACTGCACAGCAGAGAATATATTGCTCTTTGAGGATGACGGAGACATGTTGGCGCTTCGCAATTTTGTTAATGAGGCAGTCAAAAAAACGACAAAGACCTGCGCTTGCTTTTCGGGCAATGACGAGAGCGGATATAAATATATCATCGCAAGCGAAAATATACCGCTCCGTGCATTATCAAAGGATATAAGTGCCGCGCTCGGCGGCAAGGGCGGCGGCTCGGATCTCATGATCCAGGGTAGCTGTAACGCAACCAAAAAGCAAATCACCGAATTTTTCAAATTTTGATTTACCGAGGCGTTCGCCACGGTAAGAGCGAAGCAGTTTAAAAGTTTTTCCGTCGCTTTTTTCAAAAAGCGACCGCACATCCAACGCGCGATTCCGCACAGGCGGTGCAGTGAGCTATCCCCCTACGCTTTGCGTGTTTTGGTCGCCGTCCGCAGACGGCCAAATTCCTTATCGTTAGAAAGCGCCACGAAAGGGTGAATTTCGGCGTAGCCGAAAGAGGGAAAACACACAAGTGGGGGTTTTCCCTTAAGTCGGAGGCCAAGCGGGCTTAGGAA
>JAZUBI010000018.1:0-35819 GCA_045638385.1 Eubacteriales bacterium | reverse complement strand
CAGCAAGAAGTATCGCGGCAAATTTGCACGCGTGCTTGAAATGTATATTGCCGACCGTCTGGGGGACGGCAGCGGTATTGATGATTCCTGCGTGTTTGTCACGCACGCAGGGTGTGATGCCCCGATTGTGGAGGCTTGTGTGGCAAGGGTGAAGTCGATTTTGCCGCATGCTACCGTGCATGTGACACGTGCGGGCTGCACCGTTTCCGCCCACTGCGGCAGAAACACACTTGGTGTGCTGTTTGTACGCAAATAAAGAATCAGAAAAGGAACAGACCGAATGGTCTGTTCCTTTTTACGTTTCAGAGAGTGGCTGTACGTGCATTTGTCGGCAGTACAGGCAAAATCGCTGAAATATCGTGGTGCAAAATGGTATAAGCTCCTTATTTTTTGCCGCGTATGATGAAAAGCGGCGATATGGCAAGCGACAGGGCGGTGATACCGAGGTTGAGCAGGGCTGCAAGAGCAGCAAACAGCAGTACTGCATCAAGGGCAAAGCCCAGCACCATGAATATGACGGTGGGAATCAGCCCGAAATAAACGAACATGATTTGTACGAGAGATTTGACGATTTGGGTAAGCCCCGTGGAAAGAGAGAGGTCTATAAACAGCCCCACAGCACTGCAGAACGAACCTACCGAGAGGGTAAGAAGATACCAAAGCAGCACCTCGGCAGGGTTTGCGCGGAGCAGCAGTGCGGCGACAAGGAAGGCGGGGGCAAGGTCAATGGCGCTGTCAGTCAGACCCGCTAGGAAGGAGTAAAAAATCTTGCGGTGTGCCGTGTCGGGGATAAGGAAAAAGCTTTCTTGTTCGGCATCTTTTGCAATCGGGTTGCCAAGCGCACGGAAGAAGGCGATGCCCGCAAGCATCAGTGCCACAACCGAGAAAAGGGGCGCTTTTATGGCAAAGAGCAGCAGGGCACAGGTGCCGACAGCCAGAACCAGATAGGTTGTGGCTGTCTTTGTGAAAATGCCGAAAAGGGAAAAGCGCAATCGGTTGTAAAATGCCTTGTGAAAATAGACGGTGGCCCCGTAGCCGTGGGAAAGACCGTCCCTTTTGATGCGCGCACCGCGCTCCCTTTTGCGCTGCCTGAAGGCCTTGCCCTCCTGCTGTGCCGCGCGGAGCGCGGCGGTTTCCTCGGAGCGTGCCATAGCCTCCTCATAAAAATCGGCCTTGATGCGACGGATAACAAGTATCAGCAGTACGGCAACTGCCACAAGCGTAAAAATGGCTGCAAGCAGGGCGCCCACACGTCCTTCGAGCGAGAAGATAATCAGTGCCTTTAACCAACCCCAAACGGGAATAAATCGGGTAACAGGAGCGTTAAAGAAGCCAAAGGCGGCGGCAAGCCAATCTCCGTCAAGGCGTTGCGCGTACAGAATAAAGCCGAGAGCAAGCGCGCCGAGCAGGGTATAGAGGGCAGGGCGTAAGCGTGCCTTCAGGCGCGGCTTGGTGGAGCAAACGGTATAAAGAAGAACCGATATCAGCTTGGCATAGAGCATCAGCAGGAACCACGCGCCAAGAATGGCGAAAGCCGTACCCACGGGAAGACCGAGGTTCAGTATCAGATTGGGAAGCTGAAAAAGAAGATACAAGGTTGCGACAAATGAGGTGCCTGCCTGCATAACGAGGCGGAAAAGCAGCACCGATTGCGGCTTCATTGGTGCTTGAAAGAGCAGATTGACATCTGCCATCAGGAAAATCGAGGAGCCGCTTTTGTCGGCAAAAAAGGCAGAATAGGCAAGCACGGCGAGAATCACGCCGCCCACCACCAGCTCAATCAGGTCGTTCTTTTCTTCCTCGGACAGTGTGTTTTCGGGTGGCAGGGTCTCCTCGGTCACCTCGCTCTCGGTATCCTCCTCAAAGAGGGTGGAAAGGGCGGCGGCACCGATGCCGAATATTACGCCGATGAGCAGACAGACAAGAATAAATACCGCCACCCACGTGCGGAATATCTTGCGTATCTGGTTTTTGACGGTGTGTGTCAGATAAAACAGTGTCAGGCGCATGGGTTATTCCTCGACAGCGGCAGTCTGCTCAGTGATGGCAAAGAAGAGCTCCTCAAGCGTTTTTCGCTCAATAATCAATTCCTCGCGCGTGACGTTTGCCATCAGGTGACCACTCTGCATAATAAGTGCGCGGTCCCAGAGCATATCCACGCTGTCAATCATGTGGGTGGAGATGAGAACGGTGCGCCCCTCCTCGCGCATTTCTGCAATCAGTTCCTTGAGCTCCTTGATTGCGTGGGGGTCAAGGCCAATCATCGGCTCGTCCATGAGGAGCAGCTGGGGGTGGGGCAGAAGCCCCAGACAAAGGTTCAGCTTTTGCTGCATGCCCTTGGAAAGCTCGTCACCGAACTTCTTTTTCTTGTCCGAGAGCTCGAAGCGGTCAAGCAGCTCATCGGCATACGCGCGATAGTTATCTAATTTGTAGGCGCGTGCGATGAATTCCATATGCTCGTCTACCGTCAGGTTGGGGTAAAGAGAGGGGATTTCAGGCACGTAGCCGAAGATGCGCTTGGCATCTACCGATTTGTTGGGCAGACCCGCTACGCGCACCTCGCCCTCATAGCGCAGAAAGCCCGTAATAGATTTGAGCAGAGTGGATTTTCCTGCGCCGTTGGGCCCCAGGAGAACCGCGGTGGTGCCGCGCGAGAGTGAGAAGGAAATGTCGTTGCAGGCAATTGTCTTGCCGTATTTTTTGGTAACGTTTTCCACAGTAAGCATTGTAAAAACCTCTTTTTATTAGTTGTGATTGCGTAATCCCTTGGGATAATGATTTTTCAATCTGCCCGATACCAGCTTTCCGCCGCCAAGCGGTGCGCCCTCGTACAGCACGCAGGCAAAGCCGTTTTTAGAGCCCAAAAGCTCGGGTGCGTCAATTTCCTCGCCGCGTAAGTATGCGGCAACACGGGGGTCGTCGGCGGTCAGATTCAGGCGGCGCTTGAACTCTCTGCCAAGTGCCGAGAACAGGTGATGATGCGGCTCCACGCGCCCCTTGGTGACGGTGCCAACGGCAACGCCTGCGGCGAATACGCCGCTTGTGGGGGTGGGGAATGCAGGGGCGAGATAAACGGTATCGCGCAGGCGGCAGAGTCTGCCTTCGGGTAATTTTTCAAGCACGTCCGAGAGAAATGCGGCAACGGTATCGGTTTCCGCCTTGGTCAAGGGGGAAAGGCCGTCTTTTTGGGGGAGTGTGGCGGATTTTCCTGCATCACGCTGAAAGAGAGCCAGGAATTGTCCCTCGCCGGGTGCCTTGTGCGGGTAATAGCGGCGACAGTGCGTGAGGTCGTGTCCGCCAAGTGAGATGCCGTCTGCCGTTACAGAGGTAACCGCATTGAGGGTGGGAATTAAGCGGAAGTCGGGGTGGTTTTCAAGAAACCACGCCACGTTTTCCTCATTTTCCTCAAGAGAGAAGGTGCAGGTGGCGTAAAGCAGCAGTCCGTCACCTGTCACCAGGCGCGCGGCGTTGGCGAGAATTTCACGCTGGCGCGCAGCACAGAGTGCGACATTATCCTCGCTCCATTCCTCGCTTGCCACCGCATATTTGCGCAGCATGCCCTCGCCCGAGCAGGGGGCGTCGGCGACCACGAGGTCAAATATGGGGCCGTAAAAGTCGGCGAGGTCGGTGGTATCCTTGTTGGTAATCACGGTGTTGACAAGCCCCATGCGCTCCACGTTGCCCTGCAAAATGCGGCAGCGTGCAGAAACGTATTCGTTTGATACAAGCACGCCGTCTGCGCCAATGGCGGTACCAAGCGCCGTGGATTTGCCGCCGGGTGCGGCACAGAGGTCAAGCACGCGCATACCGCGCGTGACGGGTATGGCGGCAACGGCGCTGACCGCGGAGGGGTCCTGCATATAGAACATGCCTGCGTGGTGGGCAGGGTGTGCACCCACCTTTTCCTTGCCTGCCAAAAAGGCAATGTCAGAAAAGGGGAGTGCCTCTCCCATAAAGGGCAGAAGGGGCGAAAGCACGGTAGCCTCGGCCTTGACGGTGTTGACGCGCAGCGCGCGCACAGCAGGCTCATCAAGCGCCTTTATAAACGCCGCATATTCGTCGGGCGGCAGCAGAGATTGCATTCGTTCCAAAAATTTTTCGGGTATCACTGTATAAGCACCGCCCTTTCCTGCATATAGTAAGATATAGCGCATATATAGTAAAGTATAACGCGAAAAGAAAACGGTGTCAATATTTTTTTGAAAAAGGGTTGACAAGAAGGTGTGCTTGTGCTATAATACTATGGCAAGTGAGGCGGGAAGCCCCGCGCCGGCACGCCGGAGTGGTGGAATTGGCAGACACCCGGGACTTAAAATCCCGTGGAGAGTGATCTCCGTGACGGTTCGACCCCGTTCTCCGGCACCAATTTAACTCCATATCGCGGGGTAGAGCAGCTTGGTAGCTCGTCGGGCTCATAACCCGGAGGCCGTGTGGTTCAAATCCCACCCCCGCAACCAAATAAGGAACAGTAGATTGATACAATCGTATCGACCTACTGTTTTCTTTTTATCGTTAAATATTAGCCGTAAGTCCTTGATTTACAAGGGCTTTTTTGCTTTTGTGGTGCATTTCGGTATATGCGGTGCCTATATCTTATGCCCCGAAATACTCAAAATACAGAAAAGCACTACTCCCCGTAAAGATGTAGTGCCTTCCTATCGTTAAAAGATTGGTATTCGTTAAAATGCTGAATTAACTGTTCGAGAATTTACAATATTTACATTGACAATTTCTGAAAAAACTATATAATAATATGTGCCTATTCGTGTTTCGGCTCGATGGCAGAAAGAAGGTTGATTATGTTAACAAAACTTTTGAGTAAGCCCGTCCTTAGGTAATATCGATGCGTAGGCACAAAGAACAGCAGAACCCAAACTGCTAAAGTGAGATTTCCCAGGGTAAGACTGATGCACATCCATTTATGCATACGGTTCCAACGTACAAAGCTGATACTTAAACGATTCACTGGTAAATTGTTTTTTGACTGCAAGAAAAGCAAGCCGTGTGTCATTGCACCTGGGTTCAAGGAAGTTAAATTGGGGAAACTGTCGATGATGTGGTCGGCAGTTTTTTATTATGTTTTGGCACTTTTTTCTTGCTTTTTGTTCTAATTTGTAGTATAATTATTTCGAGGGTGACCTCAAAAATAAATATAGGGAGGCATAGCATTATGTTGAGAGTAATCGAAACCATGTTCACTGCCACCTGGATGGTTCTTTAGGTCTTGAATGTCCTAATCCATCTGGGAGTTATGACAGTGAACCCTACTCTAGCCATAATTCTGTACGTTTCGCAGTAGGGATGTGCGTTCGCAAGAGCAAGCATTTCGATAGTGAAAAACTGGAATAGGTAATGAGACTGTTGGGCGACCCCGAAAGGGGTTGCTCTTTTTTTACATCATCACCGTCTCTTCGCTGCCGTTTGTAAAGGTGAACACAAGTCGTCCGTCGTTGTGAACGGTGATGCGGTCAACGGTGGCGCGGAAACGGCTGTCCTTCCATTCGGTATCGAGGAGGTCAAGCTCGCCAAGCTCAAAGAGGAATCCACCGAGCTCGTCCGCCTTGAATTGCTTATCCTCCCTCTGCCGTGTGAGAGTCGTATAACGCTTCTGCAAGGCTTGGTATCTTTCTGTAAGGCTCTCATAGGTTTTGGCGTATTCGTCCTGGTCAAGAGCCGTTATCGCATTGGTGGCGATGCTTTTCTCGATCAATACTGCCACAACCTCCATCTCCTCGGCAATCGCACGAAGCTCGGCGTCGATTTCGCTATGATCGGAAAGCGCAGCCTTGACAAGCCGTCCGTCCTCAATCAAGGCTTCGCGGTTCTCAATGAGGAAGCTCAATGCCTGCCTCGTATATTCCTTGAGAGCATCCTCGGTCAGGTGTGGCGTGGTGCATTTCTCCTCTCCCTTGAACTTGTGGTTGCATTGCCATATCACACGGCGGTATTGGCTGTTGGAGTGCCACACCTTGGGACCGAACTGCTCACCGCAATCACCGCAGAAGACTCTACCGGAAAACGGACTCTGCGATGTGGTGCGCCGTGAGGATTCCTTTCGTCTGCGAAGCTCTCCCTGCACCATATCCCACGCTTTTGCATCGATGATGGCGGGATGGCTGTTCTCCACATAATACTGCGGAACCTCGCCCTCGTTGACCTTCATCTTCTTGGTAAGGTAATCGGTGGTGAAGGTCTTTTGAAGCCTGGCATCGCCCTTGTACTTTTCGTTCGTAAGAATGCTCTCTACGGTGCTGACCTGCCAGGTCTTCTTACCGCTCGGGGACGGAATGTCATTGTCCATCAGGTACTTGGCGATATAGCTCTGCGACTTGCCTTCCATAAACATTCGGTATATGAGCCTTACGATTTCCGCTTCCTCGGGCACGATTTCGGGCAGACCGTTTGCCCCCTTGCGGTAGCCAAGAAATTGTTTGTACGGCAGGCTGACCTTTCCGTCTGCAAACTGTTTGCGTTTGCCCCAGGTGATGTTTTCGGAAATCGACCTTGACTCCTCTTGCGCAAGCGATGACATTATCGTAAGAAGCAATTCTCCCTTGGAGTCGAATGTCCATATGTTCTCCTTTTCAAAGAAGACTTCGACGCCTTTTTCCTTGAGCTTTCGTATTGTAGTAAGGCTGTCAACGGTGTTTCTTGCAAACCGGCTGACCGACTTGGTAATAATAAGGTCTATCTTGCCCGAAACGGCATCTGCGACCATTTGATTGAAGCCCTCACGCTTCTTGGTGTTCGTACCGGAGATGCCTTCATCGGTGTAGACTTTGACGAACTCCCATTCGGGGTTGTTCTTGATATACTGTGTGTAGTAATCGACCTGCGCCTCATAGGAGGTGAACTGTTCATCGCTGTCGGTGGACACACGGGCATATCCTGCAACCCTTCGGCGTGTTCGTGCCTCGGTAGATTTTCGTGTGCGTTGACTTATGGTCGCAGGGATAACGGTTACGTTCTTGGCTGCCATAGTATCCTCCTTTACTTATTTGCCGTCCGTGCGAGAGTCTTCTGTCGGGCGGCTTCTCTCATTTCTTCCGTCCAGCTCTCGGCACGGGAGCGGTCTTTCCATCGTTTAACGGCTTGTGTGCCGTCTTTGAAGCAGAATACCAAGGTGTTACCGTTCTCGGCTCTGATAGCCGTTAAATCACCGAGAGGGATATCTGCGGTCAGTTCGTAAAGAATGCTTTCGGGTATTGCCTTGGAGGCACAGGCTTTTTTGCCGTGGGTGTTGTAGGTGGTGCAGACCCAAATGACACCGCTTGCCGTCGTCTTGCGCCTATAATGCTTTCCGCAAGTACCGCATACGATGAGTCCCGTAAAGGGGTAGGAGGTAGACTTCTTGGTCGGCGCATAGTATTCGGCTCTTCTTTCAATCTCCTCCTGCACCGCCTCCCAGGTTTCAAGGTCGATGATGGCTTCGTGCGCTCCCTCGGCATGGTACTGCGGTTGCTCTCCGCAGTTAATCATCTTACGCTTGGTGAGGTGGTTTTCGCTGTAGGTCTTTTGCAGAATGAGGTTGCCCGTGTAATTGTAGTTCTTCAAAACCTTGAGGACACCGCCCATACGCCACGGTTTTCCTGTTCTTGTGCGAATGCCGTCATCGTTAAGACCTTTCATAATGGCAATTGCGCCCAAGCCGTCAAGGTATTCGCGGTAGATGCGCCGAACCACCTCGGCTTCCTCGGGAACTACTACATACTGTCCGTTTTCACAGCGGTAACCAAGGACGAATCCGCTCCAAGGCTTGCCGTCCTCAAAGTTCTTCTTAATGCGCCACTTCATATTTTCGCTGACCGAAAGGCTCTCCTCCTGGGCGTAGGAAGCGAGGATGGTGAGCATCAACTCTCCATCTGCGCTTGCCGTATGGATGTTCTGTTCCTCGAAGTACACGTCAACGTCCAGTTCCTTCAGCTCTCGCACCGTGGTGAGAAGTGTGACCGTGTTCCTGGCAAAGCGTGAAATAGACTTTGTAATGACCATATCTACGTTGCCGTTTCGGCATTCGGTGAGGAGCTTCTGAAAGCCGTCACGCTTGTCCTTCGTTCCGGTGATTGCCTCGTCGGCATAAACGCCTGCATACTCCCAGCCGTTGCTTTGGATGTAGTCGCTGTAATAGCTGACCTGCGCCGAAAGCGAGTGGAGCATCGCATCCTTTCCGCTTGAGACCCTGGCGTAGGCTGCCACTCGCTTTTTCTTGGGTGCGCTTTCGGCAAAACGCACTTGCTCAATTTTTCTTGTCATAAAGCCTCCTTGTATCATTTATAAGGTACTATATATATCACTCTAAACGCCCTGAAAGTCAAGCGATTTCTGCGAAAATACTATCCGAAGATATTCCGTACTTTTTGTTCAATACGTCAATGGCTTTCTTGTAATCAGAGGCAGTCAGAATGCCTCTTTTTACAAGCCTTTCAACGAGAGAAACCGATGTATGATAGAGGATGCGCTGTGTGGGGTCATACGGATCTCGCTCGACGGGCTGTAAGGTAACACGCGCGACAGCAGTATTTACGACGGTTGTTTCCATAGCTCAAAAACTCCTTTCCGCATTCCTCACATACGAGCGTGTAGTATGCTTTTTTATTGATTGCCTCGGGGTGGGAATTCCACCACGCCATATGGCATTTGTCCGAGCAGAACTTCTTTTCACGTCTCCCCGTGGGTTGCGCCACAAATACACCGCAAGTCATACAACGACGAGTGCCGGGGAGGTCGGGATGACGGCGGATATGAGAGCGCACGGTGTTGGGAGAGAGATGAAGGATAAGGGCGATGTCCCCGGCGGACTTGCCTTCCATACGGAGGTTATCGATTGCAATTTTATCTTGCGGTTTCATATAAATATCTCCTTTCTATGTGGTGGGAGAGCAACCACGGGGGCTACTCTCCCGTAATGGTGTTTACGCCTTTACCTCAAGGGACTTGACGGCTTCGGGCAGAACGAGCTTTGCGTCCACACGCTCGGATGTGATGTAAGCTACTTGACCGTGGTCGGCATAACGCTCCACAAGACGCTTCACGCTGCGCTTGCCACGTTCTCCAATCCAGAAGTAGGAGAAGTCACCGAAAAGTACAGGCTTATTTCCTGTATCCACATCGGGCATCTCGTTGGTAACGTATACGGGATAGCCGAGGAGCATATCCGGTTCCTCTTCGTTCAAGGCTTTGCGCCAAGCAGGTTTGCCGTCATAAAGACCGAGCTTCTTGAGCTTGACTTCGGTATCCTCCGAAAGGATGAAAACGGCGTTCTTGCGGTAAGGCTCCTTGACCGAGAAGATAAGATCGATGAGGTCATCAAAGGAAAGGTCTGCTGCGTTGTCGATTACCTTGCCCACCTCTGCCTGATAGACGATGCCCACGGGCTTGCCGTTTCCGTCACCGGTGAAGAATGCGGCTTCCTCTGCCTTGGCAATGGCGTGGACGAACATCTGATAAATGAAGTCCTCCACATCAAAGTCGGCGTCCTCCAAGAGCTCGTCCGAAACGAGGACGCGCTTGGCAAGCTTGTATGCGTCAAGCACGATTTCACCGAAGGTGGTCTCACTGACACGTACGATTTCTCCCTCGGGAATCCAAGCAGCAGAGCCTTCCTCCACCACTCTCGGAATCTTCATTGTTTTGGTAGTCTTCAGCACCGTGCCGAGTCTGCGGAGAAGGTTATCCTTTGTCAAGCCCTCGACGAGCTTCTTTTCAAAGGTATCGGGAACAAGGAAGCCGCCAGAGCCGTCGCTGCCTTTTTTCAAGGCGTTCTGAGGCATACCGGTGTGAAGCATATCCTTGAAGGCTACCGCATATTCCGCTTCAATTTTGCGCTCTTCTGCGGTAGGATCACGCTTAATACCGAGAATTTCTTCTCTTAAAGCGTTGAGTTTTGCGAGGTGTTCGCTGTAGTTTTTGGTGTTGTTCATTGTTAAATTACTCCTTTTTGTTTAATAAATTTTGGTGTTGTTTGGTTTTGGGTCAATACCCCGTTTGAATTCGGATTTTTTTGCGTGAGAGCCCCAGCCCGCTGTACGAATAAAAGGTCGTAGAGATTTAGCCCCCCCTACCCGGTCACACGGAAAAAGCTCTTCAAGTCATTGGATCATCGCAGGGGCTGCGAATCAAAATCATAAAAAGCACCTCCTTTTTGTTTTTATATCTCCCCTCATAGACAAGCCACGAGAAGTACCGAAAACAGCAATAAAACGAGAAATTCTTCTAACCCCTTCATTGGTAGGTCATAAAAATGAGAAAAGTTTAGGTTTTTTAGAGAAATAAATTTTTATCCCCTCATAGATAAGCCACGGGGAAGGCGTTTGGGCGGGGTGTATTTCGAAAAAAGTTTCAAAAAACAATCCCTCTACTGGTAGGTCATTAAAGCGGCAAAAGTAAACCCCAAAAATGAAAAAAATTTATCTCCTCATAGATAAGCCACAGAAACAGGCAAAAGTAGCAATAGAAATTGAAAATTTTTTGCCCTCTACTGGTAGGTCACGAAAATGGCATTTGTTAACTCCCTCTTTGTAAAAAATCCTCTCATAGATAAGCCACGGAAATCGTGCTTTTTTGCATTGGAAATGAAAAATAAAAAATCCGCTCCCCGAAAGGAACGGAAAAATATATCATCCAAGATTTTTGCTTGTATCAGTACTGAAAAATAGCAAAAGGTGCGGTCGACGATAGTCAAATACAAAAATTCTCTATAGGACAAAAAATTTAGTCTAAGAGAAAGTTTGGTAAATGATCCTCGTCGACCGCACCATTAAGGCTTGCAAGGTGTATCAAGGTCTCTTACAAAACTTTTCTATATGGCGAAAAAATCGCTCTAAGAAAAAGTTCGGTAAATGATATTGATACACCTTGCACCGCGGATGGGTACAATCTGGACATAAATACAAGCCCCCATCATAAGGACAGGCAAAATGTAATAGGTTTTGACGAAAATGTAAGGACGAGCTCAGCATTTCGTGTGATATAATAAAGCTATGTTGCGGTCGACGATGGTCAATTACAGAACTTTTCTATAGAGCAAAAAAATCACTATAAGAAAAAGTTTAGTAAACGACCCTCATCGACCGCAACATGGAGTGGTAGAGCATATATCTTATTCAAGTTTACAGCCAATAAAATTGTATATATGACAGCGTGGAATCAAGGCAAAAGTTGCGGTCGTTGATAGTCAAATACAAAACTTTTCTATAGAACAAAAAAATCAGTATAAGAAGAAGTTTAGTAAATGACCCTCATCGACCGCAACTTTTAGTGTTTTTTATTCGTCTTGTATGACCTTACAGGCATCCTCACCGTATACAACACCGAGTGAAGATCCTATGTCCCAGCTCACGTGGATGGTACCCATATCGTCCACGAACCGAACTGTACCCTTGCAACCGGAAACGAGGTCTGTGCGGTATGGGTCATTCATTTTTGTCAGCTCAACCCTCGTCCCTTCGGGGTATTGCTCACGGATGCGCTGTAATTCTTCTTTGCTAATGAAATTCATAAAACTTCCTCCTTTATTTTGGGTACTACATATATCACTCTAAAAGGCGGAAAAGTCAAGGGGATAATCAAAATTATCGACATTTGATTTAAAAAATCGTCATTTGTGTTGTTATCGCAACATTTTTATTGACATTTCGCAGTCTCTGTGATATAATTTATTCTGTATAATTATAAATATCTAATGTAGAGAAGATTCTTTTTATATTGGAGGACAAGGTACACATGGTAAGCTATAAAAAACTCTGGAAAATGTTGATTGACAGAGATATGAAGAAGAAAGATTTGGCGCGAATTGCCGACTTAAGTACCTATACAATTCAAAAAATGAACCGAAACGAAAATGTCAACACGGAGACTTTAACAAAAATATGCAAGGCTCTGAATTGTACGTTCGATGACATTATAGACATTATCGATTGAGGTGCATTATGATTGAGAATAAAATGGATAATAGGCTTGGCTTTGAGCAATGGCTTCGCTCGAATGATGTGAAAAAGCCTGTGCCTAACCTAATTATATCCGCATTTGATGAAGTGTCCGATTTTGCCGTTTCTCGCAAACTTTCCAAAATGACGGTATGGGAGATTTGTGCCGTACGTGATTATACTTTTATGAGAACGGCTGTGGAGAAGAATCGTCTTTTTAAGATCCTTCATAAAAACGCTGCACAAATCTTTGAAAAATCATGGCGATACTATGCTGTTTTTCTGGAATCGCTAAACAGCACGGCACCTTTGGCTTCTCCAAAGGAAGAGACGGTTGTCCCGGTTGCTTCCCCTGTGGATTTTACCCAAGTAACCGAAACGCCTGACAATTTGGATAAGTCCAATGACTATAGTTTGGATGCATTCAATAGATGGCTTTCTGAAGAAGAAAAAATGGCTCCAGCCTCTTGTCGCGGATACTCTTCCTCGGTAAAATCCATCAGCGAATACGCCGTCGAAAACGGCTGGCTTACAAAAAATATTTACGAAATAGTGGGCGAGGAAGAATTGAAAGAAGCGGTGACGGCTTTAAGAAGCACGGAGGCTTACGTTGATTATAACGATCAACAGCACAACCGTTTCAGTGCTGCTATTCACAAATATATGATATTCAGGACTGGCTCGGACACTCGTCCAAGGAAACGAACAAAAAAATATCTTGCAACTGTCGGTTATAAAAAATCCAAATATTTCGATGATATCGTTGCTCTTTTGAAAAAGAAATATAAGTTTGGATTCCGCTATAATTCTCCGATTGAAATGATTCGTTTCCGGCAATTTGCGGAAAGTGAAGGCGTAGTCCTGCCAGAAGACGACGAATTACTAAAAAGTGAAATACAAAACGCCGGATTTACCGTTGAAGATAAAGTATACGTTATTGATGATGAAATCAGCCAAGAATTGATTGCTATTGTCGAAAACATAGTAGCCCAAGGTAACCGAGTGATTTTTTATGAAGCATTACAGGAGAATCAATCTGAATGGCTTACAGAACATCATATTGTATCTGAGGATGTATTGAAGGAGCTCCTCTCCAATAACAGCGATAATTTTTATGTTGGTAGAAACTTTATGACTATTGGAGAAAGGTTGACCGAGATAGAGGCTGTTGTCTGGGAGCTGAAGCGAATCTGGGGAGAAGGATTACTCCTAGATTTCACTACTATGTCCGAGCGCTTACCTATGATTCCTTTGGACAGAATTAAACACGCAATATCCTGTACAACAGAGTTCGTATGGAATTCTGAAGAGACGTATGCTCTCTTGGATCGTGTTATTCTTTCGGACAGCGAACATTCTGCTATCACAGATTTCGTGCAAAGCACTTGCGAAATTGTAGGATATGCATCTTTGAGCGATGTTCCGCTGGGAGCAATTGCCGAAGTGAATTATGAGCTTTCCAACACGGCTCTCTATAATGCAATCTATAATAAGATTCTTCTCGGAAAATTCTATCTGAACGGTAAGATTCTTACTTTAACGGAGTCCACCATAAGTGCTGTTTCCCTTGTGAAAGCATATTGCGCTAATAAGAGCGAATGTTCTTTCGACGAGTTAGCGGAGCGAGTTATTGAGCTTACAGGTGGAACAAATCGACAATATGCATTTGAAGCCGCTTATGATACTATGGTTCGTGTTGATGCAAATAGGTTTGTGGCAGACCGATTTGTCAATTTTGATATTGACGCAATAGATGCAATACTGGACAATCTTATTACCGGTGATTTTATTGCTATAAAGGGCATTGCAACGTTTGCTATGTTTCCGTTTTGCGGTCAAAGCTGGAACTATTATCTTTTAGAGAGTTTTTGCTATCGATTTAGCAAGAAGTATCGCCTAGAGGTAATGAATTTTAACGATAAAAACGCAGGCATCGTCGCCAAGAAAATATGCAAATTGAAATACCAGGAGATGCTTGCTGTCGCTGCATCCAAAGCCGATATAACGCTCACAACGGAAGCTGTCGGTGCGTATCTTTTTGCTACCGGTTATATGGCGAAAAGCAAATATGCCGGATTGGGCAATATTGCAGACCAAGCAAAAGAGTTGCGAGAGAGGAATGACTAATTATGTACTCATATACATTTGACGAAACAACGGGGGGCTTATTGCTCAATTCCACCCCAACCAATTTTTCAAAAGAACCACGTCCGGTTTATGCTGCGGAAATGACCTTGTTGGGATTTCATCAATTTTGGGATTATGAAGATCAAAACGAAACCCCGTATATGTGGGCAGAAGCAAACACCTACTGGTATCGCGCAAAGCAAATCGCCAAAACAAAGGGCGGAGATTTATACAATGCCCCAGAATTGATGCCTATCAGAGGCGAAGACGGTTCGATACTTTTTGGGAAAGACGGCGGACATCGCTTGCAACCCATCGACATCCCCGCCATGTGCGAAAAGAACAAGGATCTGCTGACGATCATTGAAAATTCAACTGTAAAACTCATTGTAAAGGCATATGAAAAGCACAAAGCGAAGTTGGATATTTTTGAGGTTGCCTTTTCTGGCGGCAAAGACAGTGCAGTACTCTTAGATTTGGTAAAAAAAGCATTGCCCAAAGACGGTTTTGTAGTAATATTCGGAGATACTGGAATGGAATTCCCTGACACATACGAGGCGGCGGAAATTACAAAAAAGCAATGCGAAGAGGAAGGGATCTCGTTTTATATTTCTCGTTCTCATTTTGATCCTCAAGATTCTTGGAAATTATTTGGACCACCCGCGCGAGTGTTAAGATGGTGCTGTAGTGTCCACAAAAGTACACCACAGACCATAAAAATGCGTGAAATTACTGGCAAAAACAACTATGTTGGGTTGGATTTTGTAGGCGTAAGAGCACACGAAAGCGCAGCTCGTAGTAAATACGAGGTGGAGAACTTTGGAAAAAAGCAGAAGGGGCAATATAGCTTTAACCCTATATTGGAATGGACTTCTGCAGAAATATGGTTGTATATTTATTTTAATAATATCCATGTCAATGTCGCCTATAAACGTGGAAATTCAAGAGCTGGATGCTTATATTGTCCAATGTCTGGCGGTGCAAGTGATTATTTCCGCAGAGCAAGTTATACAGAGGAAATGGATCGGTATATTTCATATATTGAGAATTCATATATTTCTTCTGATGAAAAAAAGCGAAAAGCATATATTACAGATGGCGGTTGGAATGCAAGAAAAAATGGACGCGATCTTGCAGACAATCCTTTTCGGGGCATTGAGAATTCATCTAACGGTAATATAACCATTAAGGTGATTGCTCCAACGACTGATTGGAAAGAATGGATGAAAACCATCGGTCCCGTTCTTAAAACAGAAAGCGGATACAGTGTTAAGTTTGAAGATCAGTATATTGATTTTTCATTTACAGAAACTGATAAAGGATACATTGTATCTATTCCTGAAAGCATCAGTAAGGACAATCCGAAATTTTCAAAACTTTTCCGCCAGGTTTTCAGAAAAGCCGCATATTGTGGAGCGTGTCGTGTTTGCGAGACAAACTGCAGAAAGGGCTGTATCAGTTTTGTCGACGGTAAAGTAAAAATCGAAAACTGCATTAATTGCCATCAGTGTCATGATATAGACAGCGGATGCCTTTTATTCCATTCATTACGGCATCCACAAGGAGGAGGAAATACAATGAAAAGCATAAATACTTTTACTGATCATGCACCAAAAAGAGATTGGCTGGTTCGCTTCTTCGATATGAAGGATGATTTCTTTACCGATCACGGACTCGGTCCAGCAATGTTTGACTTCTTCAGAAGATTTTTAAGAGATGCAGGCTTAAATGATAAAAACCGCTTCACACCTTTTGCAGAATTAATAAGCAATATTGGTTGGGAGACGGATACAGCGTTGGGACTTATACTCGTTAATCTTGCGATGGAAAATCCCCAGTTTGCATGGTATATTAACAATCTTGATCTCAACATCTATTATGAACGCAATCAGGTTAAAGATATGCTTATGGGATATGGCATGAAAGATAAACCCGCGGATCAAATAATACGTTGTTACAAACGCATTACGATGGATTCTCCTTTTGGGAATGTTTTGAATTTTGGATTCTACACAGACGAAGAAGACCTTGTTCGTAGCAAATGTAATATGAGCGATGCAAGAGTGCTTTTGTATGCGCTGTACAAGTTTGCCGAGAAATGCAATGACTATAAGGAGTTCCATCTCTCCTATCTTTATGACGAAAGCGTTGAAAGAGATGGTATCAGCCCCGTCCGCATCTTTGGACTCACCGACGAGGAAGAGCTCAAGTCTCTGCTCCTCGGTCTCTCTGCACAGTACCCTGAATTCATTAACGCAACCTTTACCAATGATCTTCAGAGCATTACATTAAGAGACAAGACATCCGAGGATGTTTTGGGCTTGTTTAGGGAGGACATTTAACGATGGCAATACAAAACAGAAAATACTGTGAATACTTTGATGTCAACGAGACATATTTTCCCTGTATTGATGAATCCGCCATCAACGCCGGCGCTCCCTGGGATACAACATATCCCCATGAAACTTTTGTTCAGCTTCTCAACAATGTCGAGAAAATGTTGGGAGGAGCAACGAAACGTTCGGTTTGGATTCATGGTGCTTATGGTACCGGTAAAAGCCAATGTGCATATGCGTTAAAAAAGATTCTTGAACTTCCCGAGGATGAGGTTAGAACTTACTGGAACAAGTATGACCCCTTGAAAAAGAATCCCGCCTTATTGGAAAAGATCATCGGACATAAGAGTAGAGGGATTGTAACTTGCTATCGATATGCTTCCGGTAGCATCACTTCTCCCCAACAATTATTCCTTGCCGTACAAGAAAGCGTCAAGGCGGCTTTGATAGCAAATGGGGTTTCTTATATGGGCGAAAGCACATTGAAAGAAAGCGTTATTTCTTGGATGGATTCTCCCGCGCAGAAGAATTTCATCAATGCTTTGCTTGAAAAGCCTGAATGGGTTTCTACCTTTTCACAGTCCACTGCAGATGAGATTATCAATACCCTTCGCAAGGGCAATGATGTTTCCGAATTGATGGACAACATTTTCAAAATGGCTGCCAAGGAAGGTATTACTGCGCTTTCGTTAGATGCGGATTCTTTGAGAAACTGGATTCTTGATATTCTCAACAAGAACAATATCAAGCTCGTATTCATTTGGGACGAGTTCAGTGATTTCTTCCGTCAGAACAAAAATGCGTTGGGCGAGTTCCAAAAAATCGTTTCTATTTGCCAAGAGGCACCGTTCTACTTTATTATCGTTACTCATCCTATTTCGTCTATAAGCTCCAATGATGATTCTTGGAAAATCGTACAGCAGCGTTTTGATCAATCCGAAATCGCCTTACCTGACAATATTGCATTTGATTTGATTGGTGCCGCATTTAATGTTAAGGATACCGCCCGTAATGAATGGGCGATGATGACGGACGACCTTAACGAAAGACTTCACGCATCAAGAAGTGCAATTATGAAAGCGGTCAATATCACAAACCATGATGTAATGCGCAATATTTTGCCGTTGCATCCGGTTGCTGCACTTGTACTAAAAAATATCGCTTCCGCATTCCAATCCAATCAGCGCAGTATGTTTGACTTTATCAAGACTCCTAAGGACTTGGACGTCAAAGCCTTTCAATGGTTTATCGAGAACACCGGTCCCCTCGATGATCATCCTTTATTGACGGTTGATATGCTTTGGGATTTCTTCTATGAAAAAGGCAAAAACTATCTTACATCGGATATAAAGCTGATTCTTGATACTTTTCCGCAGCAGACGATGCTCCGCGAAGAAGAAAAGACCGTTCTTAAAGCCGTCTTGATTATGCAAGCAATCGACCAGCGTCTTGGTGGACAGCTTGCGGCGCTGAAGCCTACGGAACAGAACTTGAGCTACGCGTTTGAAGGTGTTGACAGATACGAAGGAAGTAACTGCATCAATATTGCCAAGGGGCTTGTTAACAAGGGCATACTGATTCAAACGCCTATTGCAGACGGCAAAAAAGTATATTCGGCAGCCGTACTTGCAGGAGATGGTGCCAAGATAGACGGATACAGAAAAGAGATACGCGACAAAGGGACCACATCTAAACTGGTGTCCGAGTCTACTGCACTTCCAACCGCTCTCGCTCTTAGCAATCCCCTGAAATTGCGTTATGCGTTGGATATGGAAACGGGAGCGTTGCCCGTTGTCACGCCTGCGGATTTTATCAAAAAGATGGATGCCCTCAAAGACAAAGATGTAGGTTGGCGGTTCTATGCTGTTCTCGCATTGGCAAAAACCGATGATGAGGCTATCAGCTTCCGTAATCTTATCAAAAAGACCATCGCCAATGATGCTTACAAGAATATTATCGTTATCGATGCGCTGTCTACCCCCTTGGGATTACAGGCGTTTGAACAGTATGTAGAATATTCGGCTATGGCGATGTACTACCAGGGCAATAATAATCAGCAAGCAAAAGATAATGCCCGTAAAGCAAAGGAAGTACTTGACAGAGAATGGAAAGACCGTATTCACGATGGTCAGTTTATCGTATACACATACGAGAACCAGGATGGCGAAAAAGCAACCGGGTCCAATGCTGTACAAACCATTCTCCAAACCTTTGTTTTGAATCGCTATCGTTATGTTTTCGATTTCAGAAAAGGGGTTTCCGAGTCTCAGTTGAAACTTACTCACGCCAAGAATGTATCACGCTATGGTATGGGCGGTGTAGAAATAAAGGGACTTATCGCCGGATGCGAGAAAAATATTTTAGGAGAGGTTTGGGGAAAAACAGATTATTGGCTTGCTCCCGAGCTTCAAACCTTGCCTATTGTTGTTATCAAAAAGGCATTGGATAAAATGATTGCTAATGCTTTTGATACAAGCGGAAAGATATCTATTGACGAGATCTATGATTTCTTGGAAGGAACATATGGTTTCTCACCGTGTAACCTTTCTGCCTTCGTTACCGGTTTCTTGCTTAGAGAGTATAGCACAGATCCGTATCGTTCTATCGATTCTGAAGGACATCCCGAGGCTATGACTCCCGACAAGTTGTCAGAAATGATCGGAAATTATATCGGCAAACGCCCCAAGACCACATATATCGTTAAGATGACCCCCAATGAAAAGGCGTTTTATGCGGTTACGGAAAGCGCTTGGGGTATTCCGCAAAACACGTGTTCTTCTCCTAGCCAAGCAAGTTCTTTGATTCTTGCAAAGATGAGAGAGTTTGGCTATCCTGTATGGTGTCTTGAAGACGTCGATACATTCGGTGTGTTTGACATTGTTAAGAAATATCTGTCTTTGGTTCAAAGCAAGGGAAATGAGATTCATGGTATTGCTATTGAAATCGGAGAGGTTGCACTTCAGCGCCCGACTCTTGCAGAAAACCTGGGATTGCTCTTAACAGCTGATAATTGTAAAAAAGGAATGCTTTCCTTTGTAGAGCATTTTGAGAGCGGTAAGTTGGCTAAACTTGCCACCGAAATCAATGCATCTTTACTTACGGACATTAAGAAATTGTTCAGTGTTCAGTATTCTGCCCTTTGGATCGGTTCAACCGGCGAGGATGAACTGAGAAAACTCATAGTAGAATACGAAGTAATCAAACAGACCAATATTTTGCTGAACGTTTCCGCTCACAATAAGGATGGGGCTTTTGATAAGTGGCGAGATACATTGAAATTTATAGGTTTTTCTTGCGAATCGGTTAGAGCTAAAAAGCCTGCTTTGGACAAGCTGTTTTATCAGTTGCTTAAGATTGCCAACCGTGAAGATATGCTCCCGGATAATATGAAATCTCTGCTTGACGAACTGCTTATGCATAATGCAGAGATTCGCGATGTTCTCAATAACACCCTTGGAGTATTTAGCGAAATCTATGCCCCCTATTTGGAGGGCTTCTCAGCAATTGAGATTGAAGAAATACGCAACTCTATTACTGTGGACATGTTTACCGCTACCTCTACACAAAGCAATGTAACGGTAAGAGATGCTGCTAAGAGCTTCAAAGATAAGCAGATTAAGACACAGCTGATGAATCTTTGGAAACAAAACGCTTCCGGCACTAAAAATCCCCGCGAATGGTCCGCAAAGTATCAGACTCCTATTTTAGCTTGTATACCGGAAGAGTATTATAGTGATGCCAAGCGTGCTTTCGCAATCATCAATGCCTTTACACAAAGCGAAGCCGATATAAAGTTTGCATTGACATTCCTTGAGAGCGTTACTTACTGGAACGATCTTGCTTCTGAGAGCTATAGAGACAACTGCTTCATGAATATGCTTGTCGGCGAATATGCTGCGGTTCTCCCTGATATTTCTGTTATACGAAGCGAATTGGACAAGCTGGCTATCGATGCTTATGATTGGCTTGATAGCCCTGTTGTAAAAGGCAAAGTAAAGTCGATGGCAAGTGCCGAGTATTATGCCGGTGGCAGCGATGAGGCAGAAAAATTCATAGAAGATATGTCCGCCGATGAATTGAAGAAGAGATTGAAGGCTCTTGTTCAAAAAGATATCGAATTGGGAATTAAAATTATAATCAACGGAAGGAAATAATGACTATGTTGTGTAGTGCCGTAAAAAATTATATATCTACAGCCAAAGGATTGCCGTTCTTTTATGTTGTCGGTGATAACGATTACGGCACTACGCTTGAAGAACTCAAACAAGCGGGACTTGCCGTAGTTCGCGTTAGTGATTTTTGCTCAAATAAAGACAAATTCCCGAGCATGGACGATATCACGGATTACTTTAGAACTTCTGATGTCGATTTCAAGACCAACAAATGTGTATTGGTTGGGCTTGGTGAATATTTAGCTTTACGTGGCGAAGCAGAAGCGTTGAAGGTGTTACGCAAATTAAAGTATGTAACCCTTGGGAATGCCCGGGTTGTGTTGCTTTTGAGAGGAATAGCTCCGCAGGTGTCCGAGATACTGAAAGATGACATCAAGGTTGTAAATCAGCAACGCACTTTCGTTTCAGAGGATTGTTCGGTAACATTGTCTGTCACGAATGTCCAACAGGATATGGACTTGGTGAAAGAGAAAGGATTCCGCCCGTTGCTCAAAGCATTTGAGGACGGAGTTATCGGTAATGTAGTTGCCCATACAAATTTAAATCTTGATAATTCTTTGCTTCCCGTATCCGTTATCGCAAACGCATACGATGCAATTCGGTACGTTTGCAAAGATTTCTCTTTTAACCGGACATATGGAAATGACGAACAATGGAGTAGGCTTTGCTCTGATCTTGCCAAATGCAATAATTCTCTTGATGTGTTGTTTGAGAAACGTGGTTACAATGAAGGATTTGAAACTGATTTTTATGACCATATTGCGGGATTTGAATACAAAAATTGGTTGTTTTTTATCGCTCTGAAGTATTATCGCCATCTCATTGGCAATAGTTATTTGCTCTATGTACTTGACAAAACGGAAAATTTTCAGGATTTCAAGATTAATGTTGTAACAGCAATTGTTGATATACTTCATTCGGATATTCGTTTTCCACAATTTTATAAAGAGCGCAAAAAACTTGTTAGAGATTTCCCAGAATCGGATATAGCCGTATTTATCCACGAAAACGAAGTGGATCCTCAGGAAGGTATATATCGTCTGACAGACAATACGCAGGTGGAGCGAGAAGCCATTATTCGGTTGATTGCTCAAATTGGGGTGCATCCAGCCATTTCAACGATCTACCCGGCGCTGGATATGTATCTTAAAAAATATGTATTCGCTTGCGGAGGACTTAGTTCTGAATTGACCTCTTATTTTGAAGACTACAAGAAACAAAAGGTTACCAATGTTGTAAGCGATGCATTCTTGTCAGATATTCAAAAATATGCGTTAAGTATGCGTTATGCCCAATTGGATATGCGTGACAATGCATTGATGTCTATTACGGATAAAGAAAACACTCGCTTGTGTTGGATTGATGCGCTTGGAGTTGAGTACTTATCTTATATAACCGAATTGGCTCGTATCAAGGGACTTTCGGTTCATATCGATGTTGCCAGATCTGAATTACCCACGATTACCTCTATAAATCGGCGATTCTTTGATGAATGGCAAGGCGGAGCAAAATTTAAGATTTCTGAACTTGATGATATCAAACACAAGGATGCAGGCGGATTTAATTATGTTGAATGTTCTGCGCCGGTACATTTGGCAAGCGAACTTGCGGTTATCGAAAAAGTTATGAGCCAAGCAGCAACCGATTTGGCAATGCATACTTGCAAAAAATTTGTTATTGCAAGCGACCACGGTGCGTCCAGAATGGCTGTTATACATCACCAAGAGGAAAAGTATGAGACCGACACCAAGGGTGAGCATTCCGGTAGATGTTGTAAAATTTTTGATGGTTATGATTTGCCGTTTGCTATACCGGAAAATGGCTATATTGTTCTTGCGGATTACGGCAGATTCAAAGGTAGCAGAGCGGCAAATGTTGAGGTTCACGGAGGAGCCTCATTGGAAGAGGTTGTTGTTCCGATTATAACGTTAACCTTAAAACGAGAAAGTGCCGTTGTAGTTAAACTGCTTAACGCCGATAAGATTTATGCTGATCGTCATAATGGTACTACAATATCGATTTATGTATCCGATGCCCAGCATAGTCAGAATGTAAGTGTAGTGTTAAATGGTAATCGTTACAATGCCCAGGCTACGGATAAAACTCATTTCACAGTACACTTACACGATATTAAGCGTTCCAAGAAATATCTTGCTGACGTATATGACGGTAATGATTTGATTGGTAAAATCGAAATCTCTGTCAAAGGAAAAACTGCTACCCTCAACGATGATTTTGATGATTTGTTCTAAGGAGATGAAATTATGGAGCTTCATGATAAATTGAGAGATTGTTTTGATGAGATGGTCGTATACAAAGATCTCCAAAAAACAAATTTCTTTTCCGCATTGAGCCTTCCCGCATTTATGCGAGACTGGTTGCTTAAAAAATTTGAAGACGAGGATGGCGAGTTTGATAAGGATGAACTTCTACGTTTTGTAAAGAAATTCATTCCGAGAAAAGATGATTGGACGGCTATCATGAACCGCATCATTGTCGAGAATGAAAAAGTGAAATTTCTTGCCAAAGTTTCCATTAACATTGACATAAAAACCGGTGAGGTATCGTTTGCGCTTCCGGATTTTGGTCTTGGTTTTAAAGATACCATTATTGAAAGCCATGTTTGGGATGTTTGCAAGGACGACCTGGTCAAAGGAAAAGATGTGTGGGGAATGGTAGAATTGGGATATCGTTCTCCCGACGACTTTGATTTCGAGTTTGAATACGAGAAGAAAACGTCAAAAGCTAAGAACTCCAAGGCTGGAAAAATCACCCTAGTATCTTTCAAAAATTTCTGCCCCTATCGTATAGATTTGGATCAGTACAAGGATGCGCGTAAAGATTTTACAACCGAAGAATGGATCGATGTGATTCTTGGTGCCGTCGACTACAACGCTGCTGGGTATGAAACTCAAGAGCAAAAGTTGACAATGCTTACCAGGCTTTTGCCGTTTGTGGAAAAAAGGTTGAATCTTATAGAGCTCGCCCCCAAGGGAACAGGTAAATCGTATTTGTTCGGCAATGTCAGTAGATTTGGATGGCTTTCCAGCGGTGGTGTTATGAGCCGAGCAAAGATGTTCTACGATCAGAGCAAACGCAGAGAAGGTTTGATTTCCGGCAGTGACTTTGTTACATTGGACGAAGTGCAAACCATCTCTTTTACCGATACCGATGAAATGCGTGCTGCCTTAAAGGGATATTTGGAACAAGGTAATTTTACCGTTGGCGATTATAAAGGTGTTGCTGATGCGGGTATGGTTCTTTGCGGTAATATTCGCAAGGAAATTATGGACGCTGATGGATACAGCAATATGTTTGTCGAACTTCCCGAAGTGTTCCATGAGTCTGCTCTTATTGAACGTTTCCACGGTTTCATTAAGGGATGGAATATTCCTCGTATGAAAGATGACCTTAAAGTATCTGGTTGGGCACTAAACTCTGAATACTTCTGCTCCATTATGCACGAATTGCGCGGAGATATGACCTATAGAGCAATTGTGGATGAGCTTATAGTTGTTCCCGCCGGAGCTGATACACGTGATACTGAGGCGGTTAAAAGAATTGCTACCGCATATTTGAAATTGCTTTTCCCGCACGTTCAAAGCGCGAAAGATATTTCTTATTATGAATTCAAGAAATATTGCTTCGATAGAGCGAGAAAAATGAGAGATACCATCAAATATCAACTAGGTCTTCTTGATATTGAGTATAGCGGCAAAGATCTGCCTCCGTTTACAATCCAAACATTCGATGAGGAATAATTATGGCGGAGAAAAAATGCTATGTGTGCGGTAAATCACCGCTATCAAAAGATGAGATTGGTTTGACAAAAAAACTGATTGATAAAAAGACCGTAAATTTCTATTGTTTGCCATGCCTGGCAGAATCTCTTGAGGTTACCGAAGAGGAACTTCTTGCCAAGATAGAAGAATTCAAAGAAGAAGGCTGTACGTTGTTCAAGTAAGGAGCTTTTATGAAGCAATTTATTTATGCCGATAATGCGGCAACTACAAAACTAGATATTGATGCATTTGAGGCAATGAAGCCATTCTTGCTTGATGAATATGGCAATGCTTCTCAGCCATACTCCTTTGCACGGAAACCCAAGCGAGCTTTGAAGGAAGCTCGTGCTATAATTGCCCAGTGTATCAACGCAGAACCGGAAGAGATATTTTTTACATCCGGCGGCACAGAAAGCGATAACTGGGCAATTAAAGGCGTGGCTTTCGCCGATGCTGAGAAACATACAATAATTACCTCGCAAATTGAGCATCATGCGATATTAAGAGCTTGCGAGGATGTTGAAAAGCTTGGTTGTCCCGTTATTTATTTGCCTGTTACAAAAGAAGGCGTTGTTACTCCAGAAGTTTTGAATTCTGCAATTACATCCGATACACGCCTTATTTCTATTATGTATGCAAATAACGAAATTGGAACGATAGAACCTATCAAGGAGCTCTGCGAAATTGCTCACCGAAACGGAGCTTTATTTCACACCGATGCAGTACAAGCCGTAGGTCATATTGAAATCGATGTCAAAGCACTCGGTGTTGATATGTTATCCGCTTCCGCGCATAAATTCAACGGTCCCAAAGGAATTGGATTTCTGTACATAAAAAAAGGAACACCTATCAACTCATATGCTAGCGGCGGTGCTCAAGAGTTCGGCATGCGTGCTGGAACGGAGAATGTAGCTTCTATAGTCGGAATGGCGGTTGCATTAAAGAAAAACTGCGAACGCATTCAAGAGTCAACCAAGCATCTCTTAACTTGCGAAACCCTTCTTATCGAGAAATTAAATAATGCTGGCGTTGATTTTGTTAGAAACGGAAGTGATAATCATATTCCCGGCAACATTAGCCTTTCATTCAGGTCAGCAGATGGCGAAACCATTCTTCATCGCTTGGACTTGATGGGAATATGCGTTTCGACAGGGGCTGCTTGTGATAGTGTTAATACTAAAGTGTCCCACGTGTTGGATGCTATTGGTACCGAGGAAGAATACGCTGAAGGTACTATCAGAATTTCCCTTAGTAGTATCAATACCATTATAGAAGTGAATACTATCGGAGACTCTTTGCTCAAAATCTTTCATTAGTACGTTTAAAAGAAACGGGGGTCATATTTTGCGAGATTCAAATAATACTTTTTCTTTCAATTCCTCCTTAATAAAAAGTTTTTTGCCGATGAACGGTGAACAGAGTATTAAGCAAGATGGGAAAAATATTACATATCATTACACATCTCCAGAAGCTTTTTTATCTATAGTTCAAAACCAATCTGTTCGCTTTACGGATGTAAGATTTCTAAATGACAAGACGGAAGGTATTTATTTTGTTAAAGCACTTTTGGATTTCTTAGATAAGAATCAAGGAAGATATCCATACTTCGAATTAGCTGTAAATGAATTGTTAAAAGAAAATGATTATAAAAAAATTCGAGATCTAGAAACATTAGAAATCCTCTACTCGGAAATTCCTCAAATGCCATATAAACCTGTTCGTGCTTTCGTCTTTTGCACCTCTACCGAACCAGATTCGCTTAATATGTGGAATTACTATGTTAATAATGGTGCATACCAAGGATATAATATCGGCTTTAAAATTGATGAGTTTTTGCGATCGTTTGATACGCCAGATGCGAGAATAAATGACGCGTTTGTCGTATATTACGGAAATGTTCTTTACTCAGAAAAAACACAATTTGAAGAAATTGAACGAATAGCAGAGGGCATTCAAAAAGGCATCACGCTAAATGCTTCGGGTGGAGAACACGCTAAAAGACGCGGCATATCACATGCCGAATTATGGATTAGAAATTATATCGATTCAAGAGGAATTTTTTTCAAGCATCCTAAATTCAAATCTGAAGATGAATTTAGAGTGGTTATTGAAATCGGAGATGATAGAATACCACGCAAACAAGGAGATGCGGATAAGTACTTCGGAGAACATAACAAAAAAATGATTGAGGGATTTACAACAAAGCGTGGGTTGATTGTCCCGTTTTTGAATATTTCCTTCTCGAACAAGTCTATATATAGAATTACTATAGCTCCAATGGTTGAGTATGATATTGCTAAAGCAAGTATTAAGGAAGTTCTAAGTACGGCAGAAATGGATGGGGTCAAAGTATATAAATCAACAGTCCCCATTAGATTTTAAGTTGTTCACAAAAAGTTATCTGGACTATTGCCGTCTCCTATGGTATAGTGTTGTGCTACAAGGAGGTGCGCGTATGAAAGGTACACTTGAAGAGTTGTGGCACGGGAATGTGAGTCCCCAAACGGACAGCCGAAACAACACGCCGGAGATGAAGCAATTAATGGAGTATATGGCTCGGCATCACGATGACCTTCTGAAGTTGATGAACGAAGAGCAGAAGGACATCTTTGAGCGGTTCGATGATTGTTGGAGCGAGTATGCGAGTCTTGCCGAGGAGGCGATATTCGTGTATGCGTTTCGGCTCGGAGCGCAGATGATGCTTGATGTTTTGAGCAAGCCCGCTTGTCCGCAGGACTAACCCTTACAACAATAAAAGGCAGCAAGTTCGATGCTTGTTGCCTTTTGTCATATACGGTGTTATTTTAGTGATCGCCTCATATAACTTCGCACAGTGTTTAGCGATAGTCCCAATGTTTCGGCAATTGTCGATGCTGATATTCCTTGAGAATAAAGCTCTGCGATCCTCCGGTGATATTCCTTCCGTAAGTTCATATTCGTTTGCCCCAGGGGTGTGTTCCCACAGATGCGGTATTTATATGTGCTGCCGTCTATGAAGTGGAATACGATATGTGCATCAGTTGTAACTACCGCTTTCGTGATCAGAACATTGACGGCGGAGTTGTCGAACACCACATTATGTGCCGTGATATGCTTTAATTCGTTTAACGCCCCCTCTCGGTCATTTAACGGCACGGAGGACAGCAGTTCCGTACACAAGCCTACGATTTTCTTATTTCGCTCATATAAGCGTTGTAAGGCTATGGCGATAGCGGATTCCATTTCTTCGGCATAAATATGGCTGCAACGGCACCGTGTCTTTCCTTGCTTCTTGGGGAGACACTCCCATACATAATTGCGGTAAGTTGTAGAATGCCAAAGCATCATACCATACCGCCCTCCGCATTCTCCGCATACAAGCTTGCCCGACATAGGATATCTTCTTGTAAGCCGTTGACCCTCGGGGAGAGAAATTTGCTGAACGGCATCCCAGGTCTCGGGGGCGATGATGGGAGGGTGACCGCCTGTTACATAATATTGTGGAAGCTCACCCTCGTTGATTTTACGTTTCTTGGTGCGAAAATCTACCGTGAACTTCTTTTGCAGACGTGCATCGCCTTTATATTTTTCATTGGTTAGGATGCTTTCCACCGTACTTGTTTGCCACACCTTTTTGCCGCTGGGAGAGGGGATTTCCAATTCCATTAAAAGCTTTGAGATGGAGTTGGGGGAATAGTATTCAAGAGCCAACATATATATGAACCTTACAATTCGTGCCTCATGCTCGTTGATTACAAATTCACACTTTTCTGCGCCACGGTCATAGCCGAGAAAGTGTGCAAACGGAACGGTATAAAAGCCGTCGGCAAATTGTTTCCGCTTGCCCCAGGTGACATTATCCGAAATGGATCGGCTCTCCTCCTCAGCAAAGGAGCTCATAAGAGTCAGCATAAATTCGCCCTTGGAGTCGAGAGTATTGATATCCTCCTTCTGAAAGAAGATCCCAACGCCCTCGGCTTTCAGCTTTCTGATGGTCATAAGAGCATCCACGGTATTACGGGCAAAGCGCGAGAGGGACTTGGTAATAATGAGGTCGATCTTTCCGTCAATGGCATCTGCGACCATACGATTGAACCCGTCACGATTATGATAGGAAAGACCGGAGATGCCGTCATCCACATAAAGACCTACGAATTCCCATCGTGGGTTCTCCTTGATGTAGGTTTCAAAATAATCGGTTTGCGCTTCCAGGCTGTGCTCCTGTTCTTCCTTTTCGGTGGACACACGAGCGTAGGCTGCAACTCGCAACTTTGTTGTAGGAGATCGACCGAAGTCCCCAAGTCGGGGAGCGAATTCAACCTGTGTAACTTTTCTCTTCGGCAATGCTGTTCACCTCCAATTCTCCCACCATCGGCTTGAGTCTCTCGACGCACTCCTTCTTGAGTGCCGAAAGCTCCTCATCCGTGATGATTCCTTTATCGCGCAACGTCATAAAAACGGCTTTTGCTAGGCGGTAATCTCTCTCCGCCCGTCCTTGTTCTTTGTTCATACGCTCACCTCCGAGTGCTTGTATATATCACTCTAAACGGCGAAAAAGTCAAGGGGTATTTTGAAAATATAATTTCTTTCCCTTAAAAAGCGCAACTTTCCCTTAATTTTGCCTATATTTTAAGGGAATAAATGCACAATTTGGGCTTTCAAGGCTTCATTGTATTAACGAATGAGTCCTTACACAAAATGAAAAAGCACCCCTTGTGGGTGCTTTTTTCGTTTTGCTTGCCTTTGGCAAGGCGGGGGTGGGGTTTGAACCGCACGGCTTCCGCCGTGCGAACCGAGCACGCGGTGGCGGTGTGCGGCAGAGAAGGCGCTATATTATAAAGTATGGATAACTAACGAAAAGATAACACACCGCGTGCGTTGGGATCCATTCCGCCACTTTGGTGGCGGAATGATTGCACCACGTGGCTATGCCACGTAGCAAATAACCCGAATGAAAAGGCAATATCCCACCCCCGCAACCATGTTGTGTTGACAAAATAGATGCCAACACGAAAAACCCAGATGTCACAAGACTTCTGGGCTTTTTTGTGCCCATTTTTCATAGTGCGTTTTTAATAGATGCCAAACGCCAAAAACGCCGTGTGGTTAGGATTTGAACTTGAATTATCGACTTTTAAGGGGAGATTTTGCGATCGTTCAGTCGCAGATAATTTCATCAAGCTCATTTGTGTGGCAGACAATATGGGTAAAGCGTTCACCGCGCTTGGTATGGTCAGCCAAAAAATAACGCTTTGCCGATTGCTCTATAACAACTCGTCGGAGCGCTGTTTCTCCTTCTGACCAATCGCTGACTACACCGTCGTCAAAGCCCGCGCTGGAGAAAAACATAGCATCGAAATATACTTTTCGTACTGTATCTGCTGCCGCCGAGCCAATGTATGCCATAGATTCAGCTAACAATTCACCGCCTGTACAGATAGCACGAATTCGTGCTTCGGCAAGACGCATTGCTGTGTCAGCACCGTTTGTATAAACGGTCAGCCGTTCGATCGCGGAAAGATAAGGAATCATATACTGCACAGTCGTTGAAGCATCAATAAATATCGTGCTGCCGGGGGTTACCAATACCGCTGCTTTTGAAGCAATGCTGCTTTTTTCTGCTTGATTGCGCCCACGCCGAATAATCTGGGTAGGATTCGAAGACAAAACAGACTCTGCGCCGCCGTGATGACGTCGAATGAATCCCTGACGCTCCAGTTTTTCAAGATCTCGACGTATCGTAGAACGGCTCGCAAAGGTTCGCTCCGCAAGCTCACGAATGCTGATACTCCCTTTCTCATTTACAATGCAAATAATTTCCTCGTTTCGACTGTTCTTTGACATAATTTCCTCCAAACCGCTCATATGAGCAAAAAATGACGCATTTTGCGCATATAAAATGCATCAGCTCCGTTTTCGTGTCCATATATTGTTTTTTTTGCGCATTTATGATACAATTTTACTACAAAATCGTACCCGAGTCAATAGTGGCTCGTAAAATTTCAGCTGCATGCAAAGGAGAAAATCATGATAAAAGTATTTGCCTTCGATCTTGATGGAACACTCACACAACATAAAACGCCGCTTGACGGTAAAAACCGCCGAATTTTAGAAAAGCTTGCCTCGTGTTATACTTTACTTATGGTCGGGTCGGGTAGTTGCATGCGCATTCACAAGCAGCTTGGCGAATTTCCTATGGACGTGATTGGGAACTACGGTATGCAATATGCGAAATATGCGGACGGGGCATTGAAGATCGTGCGCGATGACACAGTTCCGTGCTCGGATAATGCTTTTGTCGAAAAAAGAGTTACGGAGCTGCGAAGACGGCGTGGATATACCGATTTTGTCGGCGATAACGTGGAATATCATGCATCGGGCTGTCTGACGATTCCTCTGCTTGGCACAGAGGCAAATCAAGCCGACAAGCTGGCATTTGACCCTGACAGAAAAAAACGCCGTGCTTTTTACGGTGAGGTATGTGAAGCATTTTCTGACTATAACGTCTTCATAGGCGGTTCTTCCTCCTTCGATATGGCACCCAAACCCTTCAATAAATATTATGCTCTTGATCTGTGGTGTCGGGAAAACGGCTATGATCACAGCGAGGTAGTCTTCGTTGGAGATGATTACGGGCTCGGCGGCAACGATGAAAGCGTTTACCGCTCAGATTTCCGCTTTGTTTGTACCGACGATTATACTCGCCTTGACGAAGTTTTGGCGCCGTGGCTTGACACAAACGTTACGGATATTGACCGACTTTTGGGCATAAAGACAGACTGTGCTTGCGGTGAGGTTCATAGCTGTAATATTAAAAGAGTTGTGATCCGCCACGGTGCGTTGAGTGAGCTTCCTGCCATGACGAAAGAATACCGTCATATCCTACTTGTATGTGATGAAAACACCCGTCAAGCATGCGGTGACCGTGTGGACGAACTACTTGGCGATAAAATTGATTCCAGACTGACATATAGCGGAGACGGTTTTGTGATTCCCAACGAAGAGGCGGTAGCAAAGCTGGAGGCCTGCCTGAGTGAGAAGACGGATCTTATTATCGGTGTAGGATCCGGGGTCATCAACGATCTGTGCAAATATGTAAGCTTTAGTCACACTCTTCCTTATTATATCGTCGCGACCGCGCCTTCTATGGACGGTTACGCCTCCAAGGGTGCCGCAATGCTCTTCAACGGTATGAAAATCACGATGAACGCAGCCGTTCCAAGAGCAATTATTGCCGATACTGCCGTCTTACGGGATGCTCCGATCGAAATGCTGCGGGCGGGATACGGTGATATCATCGGCAAATACAGCTGCTTAAACGACTGGAGGCTCAGTCATATTGTGAACGGAGAGCCGTTGTGCGATTATATTTACTCTCTTACCTACGACACGGTCAAGCACGTTGCGGGCATTGGTGAGGATATCGTTTTGCGTGACGAAAAAAGCATTGCCGCATTGATGCGAGCGCTCGTTATCGTAGGAATTGCTATGGCGTATATGGGAAACTCTCGCCCCGCATCCGGAAGTGAGCATCACCTTTCCCACTATTTCGAAGTAACGGGACTTTTGCGAGGTGAGCCCTATTTCTGTCACGGTATTGATGTGGCGTATTCTACCTACGTAACAGCAAGGCTTCGTCAAAAGTTGCAAAATATCGACAGCCCCGAAGCCAAAGCGTTCGATGCGGACGAATGGGAAAATGATATCCGCAGGGTTTACGGTGCGGAAGACAATACTGCTACTGCTGACGGGATTATTGCATTACAGGAAAAACTTGGATGGATCTACGAGAACAAGCTTCCTATTTACAGAGAAAAATGGTCAGAGATTCGCGAAATCCTTGCCTATTCGCCAACACCCGAGCAAGTGCTCGAAATGCTTGGAAGTGTCGGACTTAATGTAAATGAATTTGAAAAGATGTATGGAGAGAAAAAGATAATCGACGGCGTTAGGTATGCAAAGGATCTTAAGGATCGGTATACGGTACTTTGGATGTATGAGCAGGTAAAATAAAGTTTTCGAATCCATTCATTAGGGGTGGCATCTATTTTGTCAAGACGACACAACAAAAGAAAAGACCACCCGAGTGGGTGGTCTTTTCTGTTTGCTCGCAGGTATCGGTTTGAACCCTGCGGCGCATAAAGATTATAAAATTTGCAAGTATAATACCGCTGCAGAAAAGCATCACTCTTTTCAAGCGCTCGAAATTATGGTATAATATAAACAGAAAGTGAGGTGCTACTATGGCTGAATCAAAATTGCGTGAATTATCAATGGACTTTTCCGTTGACATTATCAATCTTGTCAAATATCTGAAATCCAATCACGAAACGATTATTGCAAACCAAATCGGCAGAAGCGGTACGAGCATTGGCGCAAATATCCACGAAGCACAGTATGCACAAGGCAAAAAGGATTTTATATCAAAGCTCGAAATCGCCCTGAAAGAAGCAAGCGAAACAGGTTATTGGCTCGAGCTTTTACATAGAACAAACTATATCAATGAACAACGGTATAAAGCTCTGTCGGACAAATGCGCGGCAATTCGTGTTATGCTAATTGCTTCTTGCAAAACAGCAAAATCTTCGCAGTGAAATAAATAAAAATCCCCAAACCTCTGGACTTTCCGCAAGCTTTCGGTATAAGGTGTGTGACCACTCTATAACCCAAAGAAACGCGAAATATCAATCCTTCCCAAGCAGAAAGGAGAGTTGACCTATGAAATATTTTTGCTTTACCGTTGACGACAATATTCGTTTTTTGAAGGAAATCAGCGAAGCCTCCTATCGCAGTATTTTCGAGCACCCATACCTTGCTATGTATCGTCGAATGCATGCAAAATACGGATTAAAAATACAATTAAATCTTTTTTATGAATGTGACGGCTTCAATTTAACAGAAATGACCGAGCGCTACCGAGATGAGTGGCTCCTATGTGCCAATTGGCTGAAGCTTTCCTTTCATTCAAGAACAGAAAACGATAAGCCTTATCAGGCGTCGGGATATCAAGAGGTTTTTGATGACTGCGAGAAGGTTCATCGCGAGATTGTTCGTTTCGCATCTGACTGTTCTCTTGCGAAAACGACAACGGTGCATTTTTGTCTTGCAACGGACGAGGGGCTTGATGCGCTGAAGGATAATGGGGTTTGTGGGCTTCTCGGATTATATGGGAGCGATATAAATCCCTGCAGCTCCTACCAAAGCACCCCCGCGGAGTGTGAAGCTCTGCGCCATGGAAATGTGGTTTTCAGCAAAGAGATGATATATGCAGGTATTGATATCGTTTTGAACCGTTATAGCAAGGAAGATATCATGTGCCGATTAAACGCACTGGCAAACCGTAATTTTATTAAGGTAATGATACACGAGCAATATTTTTATCCTGATTATTTCCGCTATCAAAGTGATTTTGAAGAAAAGCTGGATATGACCTTTGATTTTCTCGTGAGCAATGGATTTTGCAGTATCTTCTTTGAAGAAAAACTGCCACAAGAGAGCACGCGTTGATTTGCGTGCGAGCGGTATTGCCTCGGCATCTAAAAAACGACAGGCTTTGGCCTGTCGTTTTTTTATCCAAGCCACAAGCTTGGCATATTATCATGTTTTAGCGTGCATCTCATCACGCAAAGCGTGTATTTCCTACGGCTTGATGATATGCCATACAGCCTGTGCACAAACAAAAAAGGGCCGCGCAACCGCGCGGCCCTTTCGGGTGGACAAGGCTTGCCCCTTCGGGGCAGGCCTTGTCAGATTTGGTTAGTGGAAATAGCCAAGCAGCAATGCCATACCGTTGTAGTACATACCGATATGATCGCCCTCAAAGAGTGCGTTGGGGATATTGGGCGTGACCATGTAAGTGGGGTCGGGTGCGTAGACGATGGACGGGTCGGTGCCCATTTGGCCCTGGAGATAGAATGCCGTGGCGCTGGGGTCCTCGGTGGACTGGAAGAGCGGTGCTGCGGAGAGCGCGCCGTTCTCGTGGTCGGCAACCGTTTGGCTGGTCGAATCCATCAAGGTTTTGATGACGTTGCCATCAGCATCAACCAGCTTGTAGGTGCCCTCGCCGGTAAGAATGGCAACAACCATGTTCATAAATTGCGCATCGCCACTGTCGGGCAGTGTGGTAATAAAGGAGGCAGTTTTGCCCTGGTTGCTTGCAGAATTGGCGATGGGGCTGCTCATTGCCTTGATTTGCTGTGCCTGCGTCAATGCAAAGTAGGGTGCGCCGTTATAGGCCTCAAACCACGCCTCGGTACCAACAACCATCGATTCCAGGTGGCTGGCGGCATCTACCGTAACGTCAATGCCTGCGGTCTTGTTATAGGTTTCATCGTTGTCGGAAATGCACATAATGATGGGACCGCCGCACTTGGTCATCGTGGTATTGCGGACATTGACCTCAATGCGCTTGAGGTTTGCCCAGGGCTCGCTATCGTGGTATTCATCAAGGTTCTGAAGTCCGTTGTGTGCCCAGACAAAGATGTGGTTCTGCCAAGCGTTATCAAATCTGGAGTTCAGAATATTGAGGCGCATGTTACAGTTGGAGAGGACAATGGAGATGGTGTATGCCTCCATAACGACGTTATCCATTGTCATATCAATGTTAAGGACGTCCCAGCCGTTCAGACCGCGCATGTGGGCGCCGGACGCCGAGGCATCGTTGCTGGTGCCGTCAAAGCCGCGCATGGCAAGATTGGAAACCTTGGAAGTATAAATGGTATAATCATAGTTCTGACGCTGCTCAAGCGTGGCGGACATCGACTGGTCATCTTCCAAACCAAAGACGTCGGAGTCCGAGGATACCTGGTTGCCTACAATGTCGGGTGCGTCAGACATCAGGGGCAGGAACTTGGTGTTAACAGTAAAGAAGTTGCCGTAGATGTTGAAGGTATCGCCCGCCCCCTTCAGAATGCGGTCGTAGACCGTAAAGGAGTCGTCAAAGCCGGTCTTGCCGCCAACGGTGACAATGTAATCGGCAGGAAGGTCTGCAGGTGCGGGAGAAAGGTCACAGTGGAGCACCAGACCCTTGAGCAGGTCGCCGCCGTACTGATTGTAGTAGCCTGCACCGTAGTGTGCATCTACAAAGGCTGCTGCGAGTGCGTTCTGGCGAACGGTATCCTTGTCAGCAAACATCTCATGCATTTCGGTGGGAGCGTTTGTCATCAGGTTTAATTCCTTGGCATCGGTTACGTTGTAGCCGTTTACCACGTCAACGACAAGGGAGTGGGTGAAGTCCTGATAGTCCTCCTCGTAAATGTCACGGGGACGGGTGACGATTTCAAAGGTCTTGCCGACAGCGGCATCGGTGAAATCAAAGGTCTGCTTGGTTTCATCAACAACAACATAGTTAGTGCCTGCAGGGGTCTTGGTGCTGCCCTCTACCAGGTAGACGGTAGAAACCGAGACGTAGGAGGTCAGGGTAACCTGCTCATCGTTTTCGTCAAAGGCAGTGACCTTCAGGCGGAAGGTGAAGGGGTTGTCGTCACCCACCACGTAGTT
>JAZUBI010000017.1:0-16354 GCA_045638385.1 Eubacteriales bacterium | reverse complement strand
AAGACCGCTTGGCCTCCGACTTGATACTCTACCCTGCAATGGAGGACTTTGCGCTCGATATTATAATAGGAAAAGGACCTTCTGCGCGAAGCATACGCATAGACCTTCCTCGCTTCACGCTCATAGGAGCAACAACGCGCGCAGGACAGCTGACAACACCCTTGCGCGACCGCTTTGGAGTTGTACTGAAGCTTGAGCTCTACACTCCCGAGCAGCTTGCAACTATCGTTACAAGAAGCGCCGGCATACTCGGAATAGACATAACCGAGCAGGGCGCATACGAGATCGCATCCCGTTCAAGAGGAACTCCCCGTATCGCAAACAGACTCTTAAAGAGAGTACGCGATTTCGCACAGGTCAAGGGCAAGGAGACAATTGACAACGAGATAGCGCAGTTTGCGCTTGACAAGCTTGAGATAGACGAGCTCGGACTCGACGCAACCGATAAGAGAATGCTTGAAACAATAATCAAGTTCTACGACGGAGGACCGGTCGGTCTTGAAACCCTTGCGGCAACAATAGGCGAAGAGGCAATAACGCTCGAGGACGTCTATGAGCCCTACCTTATGCAGATAGGCTACCTCAGCCGCACCCCTCGCGGCAGATGCGTGACCCGCTTGGCATACGAGCATCTCGGACTCACACCGCGCAACATACAGAAGGATAGCTCTCAACTCTCGTTCTTAAACGACGAAAGCTGATCCGTCAAGCAAAAATCTGCGATACACGAATTACGTTCGGGTATCGCAGATTTTTTCAAATTATTTCGTTAAGGCGCAACCGACCCGTACCGTTTTTCGCTTATTAAGGTGAAGGCCTTCAAAATAAAAGTAAAGGAGATGAGTTTAATTTGAACGACGGTAAAATAGTTGATCTTTATTTGGAACGCAATGAAGAAGCAATCAAATACACCTCTGACAAATACGGAGCAAGTCTTAGAAGGATTGCGTACGGCATCGTTAACGATAAGTCAACCGCCGAGGAATGCGAAAACGACACCTATGTAAGAGCATGGAATTCCATACCACCTCACGAGCCGAGAGAATATTTATTTGCGTTTTTAGCGCGCATCACCAGACATATCGCGCTTGATATATGCAAGGAACGAAGAGCACTAAAAAGAACGGCACTGATCTGCGAATTAAGTGCTGAATTGGAGCAATGTATTCCCTATCCCGATGATAAAAGCATTATCGATTCCATTACGCTCTGTGACGGCATCAATAAATTTCTCGGTACTCTTGAAAGTGAAAAAAGAAACGTTTTCATTCGCAGATATTGGTATATGGATTCCATATCCGCAATTTCAAAACGCTATTCCATCTCCCAAAGCAAGATTAAAAGCATGCTTTTGAGAACAAGGAATCAGCTAAAAGAATTTCTGACAAAGGAGGGATACGAGCTGTGAGAGGAAAGGAATTTTTAGAAAAACTTGAAAATATCGACCCCGCTTACATAGAGGCGGCAAACATTAAAGTATCAAAGAACCAAAACAGATTTAAACGGTTCGCAGCTATGGCTGCATGCTTTATAATAGCACTTTCATTGGGTGTTGGAATTCGCACGTACGCCGCAGAGATACAAGAATATAATGACGCAATAGAGTTTTTTGAGGATCACGGTCTTTCTACAGACGGACTGTCACGCAAGGAGATAAAGACTATCTACCGCGACATTACAACGAAATCCTTTTCATATTCAAAAACGGGCGAGGTCATCATGAACAGCATGACCGAAGAGCAGATCCAAGGATACGAGATATGGCAGGGCGAGCCCACTCCCGAGGATATTGAAAGGCTGTGGAATCACAAAAATTACAACGGCGAATTTATAATAACCGATAAAAATGACATTCTGTACGATTACCGCTTGGAATATGCAGATAACGGATATATTGATTTTGAAAAAAGCTATTTTGAAAAATTCAGCAACAATACATTAGTTTGGTCAGTTTCGTTTTCTGAATTCATAATAAGTGGATATAGCGAAATATCCGACGGCGTAATAGTGTACGGAAACGCCCCCGATAACTATCGCTTTGATTGGATAGCCAAGATCGATAAAAACGGAAACATTATATGGAAGCAGAAGCACGTCAACAATTTTTCATATGAAATGATCGTTGACGTTATAGAAAATTCGGAAGGAAATTACGACGTAATAAGCCGTGGCGACAGCTATTATTTTTGCCTTACAAAATACTCACCCACCGGAGAAAAGCTCCACTTCAAAAAGAGCGAAATAGGCAATTTTGGCATCTGGAATATTGAACGCTTTACAGGTGGATATATTGCCTTGATCGGTAATTTCGTTGAAGGCGAAAAGATTATAAGGATAGACAGCGATGGGAATATAACCGAATCATTTGCATACAGTGACGAAAGCTTTTATTATCACGTAACCGATATGATCGAATTCAACGGTCGAATTTATCTGTCGGCATATACCACACCCGTATTCAGCGAAACCAACACAAGCTTCTGCTATTACGAGTTAAGAAATATTGTTGATTATCTGATAACAAACAATATTTTTGACATTTCAAGCGATGAGTTGACACCGATGATACGGGAAAATTACACTGCGGTTTTACTCGTCTGCGATCCGAGCACGGGCTCTCCCGAACAATTCTTCTCTGTCAAAGGCTCTATGGGCGCAGAGCTTTCAATAACCGAGTCGGGTGAACTTTTGTGGGATGTTGAGAGTATAACGACCACATTTTATTCGCCCGCCACAAGTTCCTTCACGTTTGGTGGAAACTGCTATATCTTCGAATACACCTTTAACACATCGGGAACACTCGTAAGTCAGAATAAAACCGGTGAGATAACAAATTTCAGAAAATAAAATTCAGCGGGGACTACCCCGCTGAATTTTATTTGTCAAACTGACTTTTCCAAAGCTCGGAATAAAATCCGCCGTTTTTGAGAAGCGAAGCGTGATCTCCCTTTTCAATAATACGTCCGTTATTCATAACGAGAATAACATCAGCCTCCTTGATGGTGGAAAGCCTGTGGGCAACTATAAACGACGTTCTTCCCTTCATCATCTTGGCAAACGCATCCTGGATCTTCATCTCGGTACGCGTGTCAATAGAGGATGTAGCCTCGTCAAGAATAAGCATCGGCGGCAGACAAAGCAAGACTCTTGCAATGCATAAGAGCTGCTTTTGACCCTGAGACAGCGCTCCGCCGTCCTCACCGATAACGGTATCATAGCCCTGCGGCATCTGACGGATAAAGTTGTGCGCGTGCGCACTCTTTGCTGCCTCAATTATCTCTTCATCTGTGGCATCTGGCTTTCCCATCGCAATATTCTCGCGAATAGTGCCGTTTTTGAGCCAGGTCTCCTGCAATACCATTCCGTATGAACGCCTTAAGGATGAACGCGTGCAGTCGCGAATATCGTGACCCGAAACCTCAATTTTGCCCGAATCAACATCGTAAAATCTCATCAAAAGATTGATAACCGTCGTCTTTCCGCATCCGGTAGGGCCGACAATGGCAACTCTCTGCCCGTTTTCAATAGACAAATTAAAATCCTTAATAAGCTCACGATCGGGCGAGTAAGAAAACTCAACGTTTTCAACCGAAACACGTCCGTCGATCCCGTCCTCCTTCAGCACAAAGGCATCCGTAGCATCCTTGGTCTCGGAGGGCGCCTCGATCAGCTCATAAACTCTTCCCGCGCAGGTCAAAGCATTTTGAAGCTCTGTTATAACGCCTGAGATCTCGTTAAAAGGCTTTGTATACTGATTAGCGTAGTTAAGCAAGCTCGTAAGCGCACCGACAGTCAATGCAAGACCGCCGCTTGAAATACAGATCAAGGCGCCAACCAAGGCAACCGCGGCGTAAACGAGATTATTTACAAATCTTGTACAGGGATTTGTAAGCGAGGAATAAAAGACCGCCTTCAAGGAGCATTTTTGAAGCCTTGCGTTTATCTCGTCAAATCGCTCGATCGCCTCATCCTCGTGAGAGAACGCGGCAACCGTCTTATGCTCGCCAATCATCTCATCGATAAGTGACGTCTGCTCCGCGCGTGTCTCGGATTGCTTTTTAAAGAGCGACTGTGTCCTCTTTGCAATGAATGCGGCAACGAAAAGAGAAAGCGGCGTGATAACCACGACCACAAGCGCGATCGATACGTTTATCGAAAGCATAAATACAAGTGTTCCGACAATAGTAAGAATACCGGTAAAGAGCTGTGAAAATCCCATCAAAAGTCCGTCCGTGAACTGATCAACGTCGGAAATAACACGGCTCACAGTGTCTCCAACGGGATGAGAATCGATATAGGAAAGCGGCAGCTCCTGAATCTTGTTAAAGGCATCTCTGCGAAGTCTGCGAACAATGCCGAAGGTTATCTTGTTGTTGATAACGTTCATTATCCACTGCAAAAGCGCCGTTACGCCCGAGACTATTGCAATTTTTACAATAATTTTCTTGATACCCTCAATATCGACCCTACCCTTTCCGATGGCAAGGTCAATAGCATTTCCGACAAGTATCGGGATGTAAAGTGTAGCGGCAACAATTATAATTGCCAAGAAAAGAGATAGCGCGAAAAGAGCCTTGTATCTCTTTAGATATTTAAGCACCTTTTTCACCGTGGGAAGTGTTGGAACAGAATTTTTCTGCTTCATTCTACGTCACCTCCCTTGAACTGAGAGTCATATATCTCGCGGTAAACAGGACAAGAAATAAGTAGCTCATCATGCGTACCGATGCCGACAGCCTCACCGCCGTCAAGCACGACAATTTTATCGGCGTGACTTATAGATGACGTCCTCTGTGAGATAATAAATAATGTGGGAGAATAGTCAAGCTCACGGAGCGCGTGACGGAGTCTCGCCTCAGTGGCAAAATCAAGCGCAGACGCGCTGTCGTCAAGAATTATAATGGGAGCGCGGCGCACAATAGCTCTCGCGATGGTCAGCCTTTGTCTCTGACCTCCCGAAAAGTTTCTGCCGAACTGTTCGACAGGCGCATCAAGTCCGCCCTCTTTTTCTTTAACAAATCCGTCAGCCTGAGCCACCGCCAAAGCATCCCAAAGCTCGTCGTCGGTCGCGTCTGATCTTCCCCATAAAAGATTTGAACGTACAGTACCCTTGAAAAGCACCGCCTTTTGAGGAACAACGGCGATCCTTTCGCGGAGATCGTCAAGCTTGTATTCAGTAACCCTTTTACCAAGCACTCTCACCTCTCCCTCGCTTGCATCGTAAAAGCGGGGTATCATATTTACAAGAGTTGTCTTGCCGCTTCCGGTGCCTCCGATAATTCCAACGGTAGCTCCCGGCTCAACCGAAAAATCAATATTTTCAAGTGTGGGAGCGCCCGCATCGCGGTAGGTCATGGAAACGTTATCAAATTCAACGGCAAATGCGCTCGCTTCGGGCGATTTCTCTCTGCCCTCATCAATGCTCATGCCCGTGGGAATATCAAGCACCGCCTGGATTCTGTGACCGCAAGCAACAGCCTTTGTAATTGTAAAGATCGTATTTGCAAGCTTTACAAGCTCAACGAGTATCTGCGACATGTAATTGTAAAGGGCAAAAAGATCACCCTGTGTCATATTTCCCGCATTTATTTCCGCAGATGAGAAATAAACTATGGCGATAATACCTATGTTCACCGTAACGTAGGTCAGGGGATTCATAAGCGCGGAGATCCTGCCGGTAAAGTTCTGTATATCTGTGTGCGAATTGTTCGCCTCTGCAAATCCCGCTATCTCGTCGCTCTCCTTGTTGAATGCGCGTATAACTCTCGCACCGGTCAGGGTCTCGCGTGTCCTTCCCGTCACCTTGTCAAGCCTCGACTGAACGCGCTTGTAAAGCGGAATACCGGTCAGAATTATCGTAAAGACAATGACCGCAAGCACACCGATCACAAATGAAAACGTTGGCAATGCAATCGGAGTTATAACGCAAGCCATAATAAGCGCGCCGAAAACGATGATGGGCGAGCGCAAAAAGAGACGCAGAGTCAGATTCACACCCGACTGTATCTGATTTATATCGCTCGTCATTCTCGTTATCATCGATGAGCGACCGAGCTTGTCCGCCTCGGTATATGACAGCCTCTCAAGATGCCCGAAAAGCTCACGGCGGAGTCCCGTAGACGTACCGACCGCCGCGCGAGCCGCGAAATATTGCGCAACGATGGCACACAAAAGTCCGATCACTCCGAGCGCAACGAGAATAAGACACCCCCACATTATGTACGAGGTGTCGCTGTTCTTTATTCCAACGTCCATGATCGACTTTACCACAATAGGCACAAGCAGATCAAAGCACGCCTCGAGCAGCTTGAAAAAGGGCGCTAAAAAGCACTCAAGCTTGTATTTTTTCAAATAAGTCCAAATAGGCTTCATATTTCTACCTTTCAAAGCGTCTGCGAATAAAAGCGCATTCCATACACCGATTATATCACTTTTCCCATAATAAATCAAGTATTTAAGGCGATTTATTTGTTATTTGAATCTTCGCAACTATTCCACACACACACCAAAAGAGGGCGGCGGCTGAAATTTCAGCCGCCGCGCTCAATTTATTCTGCAAGCATGGAACAAATTTCTTCTCTTTGCTCAATTGTATAGACGCTATGCTTATTTGTTAAAATAACCATCGTATCGCTAACTCGCCTAGCGGCTACTATATATCTTTTTCCGATTTCAACTGTTCCTGCAGGAAATATAACTGTCAAATCTGTTTTTTCTCGTTCTCCTTTGTATATTGCGACCAACTCACAAATAAAGTTATCACGTAATCCGGTCTCATTTTTTATAGGGTGCTCCTCAATAATTTCAATCTCAATAACAAAGTCAGATGCCTTAAGTATTTCAGACACATCCTCAGAGTCAATATACTCTCTGCCCTCAAACATCGGATTATCTTTAATCAGATCAACTACGTACTCTTCAAGACTTTCATTTTCAAATGCTTTGGCGATTTCATCTGACCCAATATGCATTGAAAGATCCTCTCCATAGTACATGCTTTCGCCGGAAGACAGACAGGCCTTGCCATTTTCGTTCACAGCGACTACAAGAATATCCGAAACGGTATTTAAAGAGTATTCCCCGCTAAAATCATCAACACGCCTTGTCAAAAACAACAGATAGTCATTCCCTACCTTATATCTGATATCATAGGTGGAAAAAGACAATCCGCTAACTATTACACACCCATCAATCGCCAACTCATCAACAATAATCGTCTCCTCCAAGCCAAGTCCTCTATAGCTTTCCACCACCTCAAATTCATAATGTATACAACCGTCTTGTTCAAACGTAACACCAACAAATTTTGCTCTGATAACATCGGTTGCATATTGTATTATTTCGTAAAACGTATAGTAGTCGTAACACGCGCTATAAATCACCATACCATCCGGAATTAAAATGTCAGAGGGATGCTTGTCTGACGGTTGCATATCTGATGTTTGAGTCTCAATTTCTATATCTGCATTATTAGCGTCTCCGGTAACAGATTGATCTTCATTATTCGTTTCAACATGAGCTCTTGATCCCGATTCAATAGGCTGTGATCCTGCTCCATTACCGATTTCGCAAGCAGAAAGCAAAAACAGAACTGGAATTAAAATTAATACGCACACTAATTTTTTCATAATTGTCTCCTTTCAAGTAGAATGATAAATTTGTCATTTTTGCAAAAAAACGCACAGAGAGCCTATGCCCGACCTCTGTGCGCAATATATTCGTTATTATGTTCCACGCTTAGAAGTCGGGAATTTTCGGAAATACTTTCCTCTTGGCTATATTATATCATGTTTGCTCTTCCTTGTCAAGAAAAAAATATGCCAAACTCAAATCACATTATAAAAAATACGTCATCACACAAAAAACAATAAAAAAACACATATTATTCCCCTTCGAATTCATATTCCGTTTACATTAAGGTGCTAAAATGTACAGTGAAGAAATTTTTACTGTTTACGGAGGAAGATAATGCTTAAGTTAACAAATATAACGAAACATTATGTTACAGGAAATTCCACCGTTGAGGCACTTCGCGGAGTCAGCATCGAATTCAGAAAAAGTGAATTCGTCTCTATCTTGGGTCCATCGGGATGCGGAAAAACCACCCTTCTCAATATTATAGGCGGACTTGACAGATATACGGACGGCGACCTGGTTATCAACGGCAAATCAACAAAAACATTTAAGGATTCCGATTGGGACTCGTACAGAAACCATTCTATCGGATTCGTATTCCAAAGCTATAACCTTATCCCCCACCAGTCGGTGCTTGCAAACGTAGAGCTTGCACTCACTCTCTCCGGTGTGCCGAAGGCAGAGCGCCGCCGCAGAGCAAAGGAAGCTCTTGAAAAGGTCGGACTTGGAGACCAGATACACAAAAAGCCCAATCAGATGTCGGGCGGACAGATGCAGAGAGTTGCAATCGCAAGAGCTCTTGTAAATGACCCCGATATACTCTTGGCAGACGAGCCCACGGGCGCGCTTGATACTACCACCAGCGTGCAGGTAATGGAGATACTTAAGGAAATATCCAAGGATCGCCTTATCATAATGGTAACACATAACCCGGAGCTTGCGGAAACCTACTCCACACGTATCATTAAGGCACTTGACGGACTTGTGATAGACGACTCCGATCCCTACACCGCTCCCGCCGAAGAGGAGAAAACAGAGGTTGCGCTCACCAAAAAAGAAACAAAGATAGCAAAAAGAAAAGAAAAGAAGGCAAGAAGAAAGGCAAAGACATCAATGTCCTTCTTCACCGCTCTCTCGCTCTCTCTTAATAACCTTGCAACCAAGAAGGGGCGCACGATAATGACCAGCTTCGCGGGAAGCATCGGTATTATCGGTATCGCGCTCATCCTCTCCGTATCGTCGGGTGTCAACGCCTTTATAAGACAGGTACAGGAGGATACACTCTCAACATATCCCTTGACGATACAGAAGCACGCGCAGGATTATGACGCAATTCTTTCCGCAATGACCGACGTAAACGACGAGGAAAATTACAGAGATACAAACCAGATCCACGTTGACGATTCACTCGGAACGATGATGTCCGCAATGACGTCCACGATCGACAACAACGTCGAAGCCTTCAAGAAATATCTTGAAAAGAACTACGATAAGATCAAGGACTACGTAAGCGACATACAGTACACCTATGACTATGAGATGCAGGCATTCAACGTGATCTATGACGAAAACGGCAATCCGATTGAAGCAAGAAAGGTTGGTCTTGAGGCTGTATTTGATCATATGGGCGAGGCCTTCTCGGGAATGTCTGAGCTTATGTCAATGGGCGGCTCCACAATCAACATTTTCAGCGAAATGATCAACAACCAGGATCTTCTCGACCAGCAGTATGAGGTCGTAGCAGGTAACTGGCCCAAATCCTCAAACGAGGTCGTTCTTGTTATCAACTCCAATAACCAGATAAGTAAAATGGCTCTTTATATGCTCGGTGTGCTTGATCCCAACGAGATCGAGGAAGAGCTCAAGAACGTAATGAGCGGCGAATACACCGAATCAAACGTAAAGCCCTTCAGCTACGATTACTTCGTAGGCATGAACTTCAAGCTTCTCACCACGTCGGATTTCTTTGTAAAGAACCCCAACAAGACCTATACTGTTGACGGCAAGACCTATAACGCATGGGACGACCAGAGAGAAAACCCCGTATTCGATCTCAACACCTTCGTTGCAAACAACGGAATCGAGCTCACGATATCGGGAATCATCCGCCCCAAGGAGGGCGTTGCGGCAGCATCCATATCCGGTGCTATCGGTTACACCAAGGGACTCACCGATTATATCCTTGAAAAGAACACCCAAAGCGAGGTTATAAACCAGCAAAAGGAAACTCCCGAATATAACGTTCTGACCGGACTCAAGTTCGAGCGTACGCATTACACGCCCGAGACAATAGACCAGCTCATCGAAAAAATCGATGATGCTACTATGGAAATGTTCTACGGATATATGACCGAGCAAATACTCACCAACCCCGATTTTGCGGATAGGATCGAGGTAAAGGATCTCGAATCCTTCATCGGCATATATATGCTCCTCCCCATTGAGTCGCGCGTAGCGGTAATGAACAGCGTTATGGAGGCAGTAACCAAGGACGGCAACAATGCGCTTGCGCTCCAAGCTCTCTTTGGATTGGTTTCGGGAACAACAGACGGAATCACTATCACACCCGATAACTTCACAACTCTCCTCCCCATCCTCGATGTTCCCTCCGTATATCTCTCAATAACAGGTATAACAGGTCTTTGCGAGGCGGCAGGCGATGAGGCAATGGCAGAGATATACGGCAATTTGAACGTCACCGCAGATACCTTCATGATGACTCTCGCAACACTTCCGCAGGATCAGAAGGCGGCTGTGCTTACCTCGATAGTAACAAAGGCTGTCGAAAATGATCCTACGTCTGTTGCAACGCTTACACAGATGCTTTCGGGCATGACGGGAGCAGAGGTCACAAACGAAAATCTCGCAATGATCCTCACATTCGCTGACACAAGCTCTCTTGGCACAATGCTTGGCGGAATTCCCGGACTTTTGGATCTTGCAAACGACGCAGATCTTTCCGCGATCTACGCTAATATGACAGAAACGGTTAAGAATATGACCGTAAACGATGAGATCTTCATCGCGATCCTCCAGACTCTCACCGCAGACGACGAGGCATTCATCGAGCTTGAGGAAACCCTCTACAATATGGCTCCCCAGATCGATGCAACATATGAGAGCGTGCTTGACGAGCTTGACGACACCGACGAGGCATCCCCCGCATCGATCAACTTCTATGCAAAGGACTTCGAATCAAAGGAAAAGATCGTAGCATTCATCGATGAATACAACGGCAAGGTAGGCGAAAAGGATCAGATCGAGTACACCGACATCGTCGGCGCACTTATGTCCTCTGTCACTATAATCGTCAACGCAATATCCTACGTTCTTATCGCGTTCGTAGCAATTTCGCTTATCGTATCATCTATTATGATAGGTATTATAACGAATATCTCAGTTCTTGAAAGAACAAAGGAAATCGGTATTCTCCGTGCGGTAGGTGCATCGAAGAAGGATGTATCACGCGTATTCAATGCCGAAACGCTAATAATAGGACTAGCGGCGGGTGCATTGGGAATAATCATCACGTTGCTCTTGTGCATACCGATCACCGCGATCCTCCAGTTCTTTACAGGACTTGACAACATCCGCGTTATGTTGCCTTGGGCAGGCGCTGTAATACTCGTTCTTATCAGCATGACGCTGACGCTCATCGCGGGCTTGATCCCCTCTCGCTCCGCAGCGAAGAAGGACCCCGTAATAGCGCTCCGCTCCGAATAAAATATAAAAGCCAAAGGGCGGCAAGATTTTCTTGCCGCCCTTTTTTGTTAAATCTCCTCCACGGCCTCAAAGTCTTCCTTCCCCGCCGCGCACATCGGACAGACCCAACTGCCCGGCAGATCCTCAAAATCCGTCCCCGGCTCTATTCCGTTCTCCGAGTCTCCAAGATCCTCGTCATATTCATAGCCGCAAAGATCGCAAACGTATTTCATACCCCGCCCCCTTTCTTTTTTATCCATACTATGCAAACAAAAGCCTAAAATTCACGTTTGAATAAAAAAAGATGCTCCGACATACTATAAAATGAAAAATAACAGGAAAACGGAGCAGATATGGCATCAAGAACAAGAAAATTTTTTCTAAACGCGCTCTCGCTCACAGCAACCGCATTGCTCATACGCGGAGTCAGCGTAATATTCAACGTCTACGTTTCAAACAGAGCGGGAAGCGAAGCAATGGGGCTTTTCTCACTGCTTGGCAGCATATATTCCTTCTCAATGACACTTGCAATGGCGGGAATAAACCTCGGCACGACAAGAACGGTGTCTGATGCGCTTGCAGTCGGTGACACAAGGCTTGCAAAGCGCTCGGCGGCTCGCGCGCTTGCGGTTTGTACGGTCAGCGGAATCATAGCAACCCTCCTGCTCCTCTCTTTTGCAAAGCCGCTCTCATTAAATGTCCTCGGAGACAGCCGCGCAATTCGCCCGTTGCGCATTTTGGCGTTTACGCTCACACCCGTTGCGCTCTCGTCCTGCCTTTCGGGTTATTTCACCGCCGTACGCCGAGTAAAGCTCAACGCATCATTCGGAATAATAACGCAATTCGTTAAAATCGGTGTAACCGTCATTTTGCTTGGCCGCCTTGTGCTTCGCGGTACAGAAGAAGCGTGTATCGCGCTCGTCCTCGGCGGCGCAATAGCCGAAATATTCTCTCTTGCGCTCAGCTTCTTCCTTTATCTCTACGACAAGCGCAAGCTGAACGCAAGCAGTGCCCTCTCCGCGCCCCCGCAAAGGAATACGACCGGAATAACACGCAAGCTCCTTGCGATAACTCTCCCCGTGACCTTCTCCGCGTGTATCCGCTCCGCTCTGAGTATGCTTCAGCATATACTCATACCAAAGGGCATCGAAAAAAGCGGAAAGAGCTGGAGCGCCGCGCTCTCATCATACGGAGCCTTGCACGGAATGGCTCTTCCATTGCTTCTCTTTCCATCGGCGCTTCTTATGGCATTTTCGGGACTACTCGTCCCCGAGGTAAGCGAGTGTTGCGCGCAAAAAGACTCCGCGCGCCTTGAACGCACAGCATACAGAACATTAAGCCTATCGCTCTTTTTCTCTATCGGTGTTTCGTGTATAATGCTCTTCTTTTCAAGGGAGCTCGGACTTTGCATCTATAATAACGCAGAAACCGCACGGTACATACGCATCCTCGCCCCCCTCGTTCCCGTAATGTACATAGACAGCGCAGTTGATGCAATACTAAAGGGCTCTGGGCATCACGTTTACTCAATGAACGTAAATATTGCAGATACCTTAACCGCATGTATCTTCGCAATAACACTGATCCCAAGGATCGGAATATGGGGATATATTGTCTCGATCTATGCCACCGAGATACTCAATACAACTCTGAGCCTTATAAAAATGTTCTCTGTCACAAAAATGCGTCCGCATATATTTCGCCAGGTCGCAATGCCTATCCTCTGCGGGATCGGAGCAACAAACATCTCAAAGCTCGCGCTCAATCTTGTACACGCAGGCTTCAGCAGAGGAATTTTGCTTACAGTAGGCATAATCCTCGCATCTCTTATATACGTCGCCCTGCTATTCATAACAAAAACCGTCGGAAATGAGGAGCAGGAGTTTCTGTTTGCATCGGCTCTGACCGAAAAGCAATATGCAAAACACGCCGCTCTTGAAATGGCAAAAGAACGGTAAAAAACGCCCCAAAAACACAAAAAAATAATTGCGTTCATTTTTTGCAATGTAAAGTACAGTGAGAGCCATTCACTTATCAAAAAATATAGTTTATAATTGTCTCAACCCGTAGCACAATCGGTAAAAATATTAAAATATTGATGTAAAAATATTGGCAAACTGTTGTTGACTTTATTTTTAAAATAATTTATAATATTTTTATGGGTATGTGCCGCATTCGGGTACTCAAACAAAGGATTTTTAAACCGCGGAGGTATAAAATGAACGAAAAGAAAATACTCACCTTAAGTGAGAATAACGTAGCCTATAATGATCTCTCCGCAGACGAGATCATTGTCACGGGAAGCAACGTAACGCTTGAAAACGCTTCTGCAAAGGCAGTAACCGTAAAAGCAGAAAAATTTGTTGCTCGCGCGTGCGAATTTGCCGCGCTCTCTCTTGTAGGTGCTGAGAATGCTCTTGTTGCACATTGTAAGGTAGGAGCTCTCGCGCTTGAAGCTTGCTTTAATACTTCTGTCGTGCTCAACACCGCAGATGCTGTAAAGGCAACCGATTCCAAGAATATATACGTTATTGAAAACACCGTAAATGGCGAGCTTTCAATAATTGGATGTAACTATGTAATAGCTGACGAAAACAGCTATTCCGCTCTCAAGGCAGAAAACAATGACAATGTAAACGGAGATACACTCACCGATATAACCGAGCGCGCAGAATACGGCGCAAACGAAAAGATTCTCCCCCACACAAACAAGGACCTCTTCGTTTATATGGACCGTCAGGAAACCGTTGCAAACACCAATCTTTCCTTTGCCAACTATGTCTTCGAGTGCGCAAAAACAGGCAAGGACGTTGTAATCGTCCCCCCCGGAGTATATACCACATACGAGACCGTTGTTATTGGCAGCGAATATTCCGACTTTACCCTCTACGCATACGGCGTGTATCTCGAGAATGCAGAGACCGATACCACCAAGATCAACGGAACCTGCCTGCGCATCACAGATACAAAAAATATCAATGTCCGCGGAATCACGTTGGGATATAAGCAGGCATCCTCGGGACAGGTCCGCATAGTAGAAAAGGCAATAAATCAGACTGAGAACGGACTTTTCCATCAGCTCACGATCATCTCCGATCCCGGCTTCCTTGACGGATACACCAAGACCGACCCCAATATATTCCACACCTGGTGGCCCGAGATCTTCTACTCCGACGAAAACGGAAACGGCAGACCCTATGCACAGTTCAATCTTCAGGATTCACAGAGCGTTGTCAGAAATTACGACGAGAACGGAAACTATGACGGCACAATGACGCTCACAATGTACGACAGAGGTAATAACGAGCGCGGTCCTTACGTTCCCGCAAGCTATGTATATAACAAGATCAAGCTCGGTGACGTTATGACCTGCCGTTACAGCCACGGCGGCGGCTCAACGCTCAATATTACGAACTCATCCAGCGAGATCCATTTCAAGGATACCGTTATCTACGGTCGCGCAGGCTCTCTTTCCGTGGTTTCGGGAAGCAGATCCTATAACGTAACCTTTGAAAGACACCATAACACTGTCCACTCCGCATCTGTTATCGATAAAGAAAGCTACGAGAAATACAGAGCATACGAGGAAAAGTACGGCGTAAGCTTTGAGCTCTATACAGAGGAATACAAGGGCAAGACATACTACCGCGGAGCAACCTCTCGCGTATGCTCTATCGACGCATTCCACTGCCCCGGCGGAAAGAACGGCGTAAGCATCCTCTCAACCATCACCGAGAGCATGGTAGACGACGGCTCTAACCAGCGCGCATCAAGCTCACGTCTCCACGCATATAAGGTAAACGAAGACGGAACAACAACACTTTACTATAAGCCCCTCACCTGCTCCACCTATTGGTGGTACAGCCGTAACGATCCGGAGGATAAGCTTTCTACTGTAAGCTGCCCCAACTTTATCGTCGGCGACCGTATCTACGTATACAATCCGGGCGGTAAAAAGGTAATCGACGCATATGTGCTCGATAGCGCGGTTGAGTGCGGCGAGCTCGTATATGACCTCACATACGGCGATGTCCACAAGAATGTCACAAGAAAGCTCTATTCCGTAAACGTAAATACCGCAGACATTGACTTTGATGCACTCAAGGACCCACAGACAGGCGAGGATTATAAGCTCGATGGAAACGAGTACGAAACCGACAACAGAGTAACCGTTGATAACCTCTCTGCTAACTCCTGCGGATATACCATTGAAAACTCAATCGTTCGCAACTCCTGCTCAAGAGGCTATCTTATGAAGGCGACCGACGTTAACGTAAAGAACTGTACCATCAGAACGATCGGCGGCACAGCTATACTTATCACGGTTGAGCCGAGCTGGGGCGAGAGCACAGTAGCCCGTGACATCAATATCGAGGGCTGTCTCTTCGACCACACCGGAATCATCTATGATGACTTTGCCAACCCCGCAAGAGCCTGCATCCATTTTGCAGGACCCAGCAAGGTCGCATCTCGCGATACTCTCCCGATCAAGAACGTCAACATCAATAAGTGTAAGTTCACAAATAACGAGCTCTGGCACGCGATAACCATCAATTCCGCGCAGAACGTCAAGATCACAAATAACGTCTTCGACCCTGTTTTGGATGATTGGCACAATGTAAAGGAGAGAGCGATCACGCTCAATACCTGCATGGACATCGAGATCTCGGGTAACACCTATAACCTCGAAACCTATAAGGGCGACCTCCGCAATATCATCTCCGGCGAGAACTATAAGGAGATCCACGGCACCGATGTAACAAACGCAGACGGAACTGCGCTCTTCCCCGATACAGCAGAATAAAAATCGCAATAAACACCGCCCTTGCTCATCGAGCAAGGGCGCTTTAAATGTAATTACTTAACTTTCAAATTTTGATTTGTCGGGATGCGAGGGGATGCGCGTGGGGAACTTTTCCAGGGAAAAAATCCCCCCACCCCCCCCAAACCCCAACCTATATAAGGTCATGGTTAAAACGGTTTACTAAACTACACCGTGTAGCACAAGCATAGTATA
>JAZUBI010000016.1:0-28996 GCA_045638385.1 Eubacteriales bacterium | reverse complement strand
CGCCCTACAACGCAAAGCGTAATTTAAAGGGAATTTGTAGCCGTGAAGAATAATAAAACCCTTTTATTATAACGGTTTAGAAGAACTCGCAACACGATAGCAGATAGACTATGCTTGTGCTACACGGTGTAGTTTAGTAAACCGTTTTAACCATGACCTTATATAGGTTGGGGTTTTGGGGGTGTGGGGGGATTTTTTCCCCGGAAAATCCCCCCACGCGCATCCCCTCGCATCCCCTCGCATCCCGACAAATCAAAATTTGAAAAAAGTTTTGAAAAGGTATTGACAAAATGGGAAAAAGGTGTTATAATCTGTAAAGTGTTTTGCTTTACACCTGATTTTTTGAGAAAATACGGTATTGCGAGGGCGATTGGCTATGTTTGAGAAAAATTTGAATATCGGCTATTTGCTCGACTTTTACGGTGACGTTCTCAGCGAGAGAAGGCGCGATGCGCTCGATTTCTACTACAATGACGATATGTCTCTTTCCGAGATAGCGGAGGAGATGGGTATATCGCGTCAGGGTGTGCGCGACCTTATAAAAAAGGCGGAGGATGAGCTTCTTTTCTACGAGGAAAAGCTCGGACTCGCAAAGAAATTCTCGGATGCGCAGGGTCACGCCAAGCGCGCTCTTGAGCTTTGCGAGGAGGAGAAGATCTCCGACGAGGTCAAAAACGAGATAAAGCTTTTGCTCCATAGCGTTGGCTGAGCGGCAAAATACGGATTTTGAATTGAGATAGGGAGGTATTTACCAATATGAGTATGTTTGGAACGCTTAGCGAAAAGCTTGATAATGCCTTCAAGAGGTTCAAAAACAGAGGAAAGCTCACTGAGGCGGATATCAAGGCGGGCATGCGAGAAATCAAGCTTGCGCTCCTTGAGGCTGACGTTAACTTCAAGGTCGTTCGCGACTTTATAAAGACGGTTTCCGAGAGAGCGGTTGGCGCGGACGTGCTCGAGTCTCTCAATCCCGGTCAGCAGATCATCAAGATCGTTGACGAGGAGCTTGCGAGTCTGATGGGCTCGACAAACTCAAAGCTTGTTGTTGCATCAAAGCCCCCCACGGTCATTATGATGGTCGGTCTTCAGGGTGCAGGTAAGACCACGCATGCGGGAAAGCTTGCGGGTATGCTCAAAAAGCAGGGAAAAAATCCTCTTTTGGTTGCGTGTGACGTATACCGCCCCGCTGCTATAAAACAGCTGCAGGTGGTCGGAGAAAAGCTTTCTATTCCCGTTTTTGAGATGGGTGACAAGGAAAACCCCGTTAAGATAGCAAAGGAAGGCATAAAATTCGCAAATCAGAAGGGATATGACACGGTATTCATCGATACCGCGGGCCGTTTGCAGATAGACGAGGTCCTTATGAAGGAGCTTCAGGATATTAAGGCGGCGGTTGAGCCTACCGAGATACTTTTGACGGTGGACTCGATGATCGGTCAGGAATCTGTCAACGTTGCGGAGACCTTCAACAATCTCCTTGATATTACCGGCGTTATTCTTACAAAGCTTGACGGTGATACAAGAGGCGGTGCGGCGCTTTCTATCCGCTACATTACCGGAAAGCCGATCAAATTTATCGGTGTCGGAGAGAAGCTTGATCAGATCGAGCCCTTCCATCCCGACAGAATGGCGCGCAGAATTCTCGGTATGGGTGACGTGCTTACTCTTATCGACAAGGCGCAGGAGCAGTTTGATGCGAAAAAGGCCGCAGAGCTTGAGGAAAAGCTCCGCCAGCAGATATTCACTCTTGACGACTATCTTGACCAGATGGCACAGCTCAAAAACATGGGCAACCTGGAGCAGCTTGCGGGTATGATCCCCGGAATGAAGCCCGGTGCCTTGAAGGATGCCAAGATGGATGAGAAGATGCTTGCCCATCAGGAGGCTATAATCAAGTCCATGACTAAAAAGGAGCGAGAGCATCCTGAAATGCTCAACGCATCCCGCAAGCAGAGAGTTGCAAAGGGAAGCGGCACGAGCGTTGAAGAGGTTAACAAGCTTCTCAAGCAGTATGATCAGATAAAGAAAATGATGAAGCAATTTTCGGATATGGGACGCAGCAAGCAGGGAAGAAGACAGCTTGGCAAGATGTTCCGATAAAATCAAATCAGCTATTTAAGCCGTTTGGCTATAATGGAAAATAAAAAAATTATTATATTTATAATTGGAGGACAAGAAAATGGTAAAAATGAGACTCAGAAGAATGGGCGCTAAGAAGGCTCCCTTCTACCGTGTAGTTGTTGCTGACAGCCGTTACCCCAGAGACGGTCGTTTCATCGAGGAGATCGGCTACTACAACCCTCAGACCGAGCCCGCAGACGTTAAGATCGATGCAGACAAGGCTAAGGCTTGGCTTGCAAAGGGCGCACAGCCTACTGAGACTGTTAAATCTCTTCTTAAGAAATCCGGCATCGTTGACTAATTGACGCGCCGAATCTAAGGAGAAATCATGACAGATCTTAAAGAAACCCTACACAACATCGCCGCGGCGATCGTTGATAATCCCGACGACGTTGTCGTTGTGGTAAACGAGACCGAGACGACGATCAACCTCACCCTTTCGGTTGCTCCCGACGACATGGGTATGGTCATCGGAAAGGGCGGTCGCATTGCGAAGGCCATCCGTATGGTCATCAAGGCGGCGGCTGCAGATTGCCCGAAGAAGGTAAACGTTGATATCAGATAATTCTCTGAAAAAACACCGCAGAATTCTAATTTCTGCGGTTTTTTTTATTTTTGCAGATCTTGTTTCCTTGATTTATACGCTTGCAGATGCATGTGAATACTCATCAAGCTTTCTAAGTGCTAATATTTACAAAATGTACATTGAATATTTCAGCGTAATATCCTAAAATAAAATTAAGCTGTAGATATGGCAACTGCATTTATTTTACAGATTGATGTCGAGCAGTAAGAAATATAAAATGTTATCGGGAACATTATGAGAGAAAAAAGTTTTTTTGAAATTTATTTAAATCTTCGCACAAGGCTTGCGAAATTCAAGCTGAAAGAGGACAACGAGACTAAAAAGACGGTTGCTGCTACTCTTGCGCTTCTTCACCGCGCCGAGACTGTCAATGCAGGAGCCTCTGTTGAGGGTAGGTTCAACTTTGTTGAGGGCCACACGGTGGAAAACTATCTTTCAAGAGCGGATAATTATATTTCCGCTCTTGAAGAAGGGGAATATCCGCTGAGGGGCAAATATGCCGAGGTGGGAAGTCAGGTTGTCGATCATTCCTTTGTTGTTAAGGGGGATGAGCTTCACCTGATTTACATACGCGGGGGAGATATTGGGTTCGAGTGGGATATGCATCCCGTTGATACGGTTGATCACTCGGTAACTACCGATCTTGTAAATTGGACACAGCTTCCTTGCGCGGTGACTACGGATATCGATATGCACGAGAATTATCAGGTGTGGGCGCCGGGTGTGGCAGAGAAGGATGGATTGTATTATCTTTACTACACAGGTGTCAACTCAAATGTGGCGCAGGCGATATGTCTTGCGACGAGCAAAGACCTGATCACCTGGGAAAAATACGAAAAGAATCCTATTGTCTTTCCGGGTGAGTGGGGGGAATGGAGTGCGGACAAATGGTCCGATTGCCGTGATCCTATGGTGTTCGTAGATGATGATGGCATGGCGTATATGTATTTCTGCACCGCAAAATTTGACGGGAGCGGTAAGCTTATCCCCGCTTTGGGAGTTGCTTCTTCTAACGATATGATTCATTGGCTCGACGAGGGCGCGTATAGCTTTGATATATGTGATATTACGCTTGAATCTCCTTTTGTCATCAAAAAAAATGGAAAATACTATCTGTTCTACACGAATTGCGGTCACGGAACAGCATACGCGGTATCCGATAATCCGATAAGGGGCTGGAAGAGCCTTGGCACGCTTATTGAAAATCCGAAGGGCTACGTGCCCGTAAATCCCGCAAACGTTCCATCTTGCGCAGAGGTCTTTTGCTTTAAGGGAAATTGGTATATTTCCTCATGCATAAGAGAGCCCGGATGCGAGCAATATCTGGAAATTTTTGAGTTTTTCTGGAATGAGGACGGAACCGCGCGAATCGGCAAAAGAATTGAATGATTAAGATAAAATTGCCCTGCAGATATAGATCTGTGGGGCGGTTTTGTGCTTAAATGTACATTTTAACGTGATTTTTCTACCTCTTAGTTGAAAACACTTTACAAATTTCTACAATAGTGGTAAAATATAATCACAGGAATATATGAGGAGGCGAGGCTCTTGAAAATACGCATTGAAATATGCGAGGACGGCGAGGAGGAGCTTATTCTTCGCGCTCACAGCCGTGATGAGCGGATACGCAGGATCGAGGATGCTCTTAGTGGTATAGTTAAGAGCTCGCGTGATGTCCCCCTTTATTCCGGCGGAACCGAGTATTATATTCCGCTTGCGGAGATTATTTTTTTCGAGAGCTCGGATGGAAAGGTTTTTGCTCATACAAAGGATAAGACATTCAGCGCACATCATAAGCTTTTTGAGCTTGAGGATATTTTGCCGTCATCATTTGTGAGAGTGTCAAAATCCGTGATAGTGAACGTCAGATCAATCGGATCTGTCACACGGGAGCTTGTAGGCAACGGTGTTATTACCTTTTCGGACTCCTCAAAAAGGGCGTATTTTTCTCGATCATATTACAAGATCATGAAGGACAGAATTGATGAAATCAGATTATCTTAGGAGGATTTAACATGAAAACTGCTTGGAAAATATTTTGGGGCGTTGGATTCGTGCTCTTAGCCGTTGCGCTCATTCTGGATGCGATCGGTGTACTTTCATCTGTTACGAGCCCCTTTGGCGAGGTGTCCGCAATAGCTCTGATACTTTCTTTTTTCCTTATATGCTATGCTATATCACGCATAATAAAATTGCATATTGAGGAGATATTCGTGCCGCTTTCCTTCGTGTTTATGCTGCTGGAGCGCAACATCGCAAATCTTTGCGGGCTTCAGAGCGCTGATATTATAAACAACTGGCTTTTGTTCGGTTGCGCTATTTTGATGTGGCTCGGCTTTTCAATACTTTTCTCGGGAATCAGAAGAAAGAGAAAGCACTTGCATACAGTTTTTGAGACCGAGGCATGCGATGATGACGATGATGACGATGACAAAGAGGGCTTTTCCTGCAACATCGGACACGCATCGAAATACATTAACTGCGAGGGCTTTAAGCATGAGGAGATTGAAAATAATTTGGGCTCGCTCAACGTGTTCTTTGAGAACGTAGAGGCCTACGAGGGCGGCGGAATTATTATTTTTGACAATAATCTCGGCGCGCTTACTATTCACGTTCCATCCGCTTGGTGTGCTCAGCTTGACTGTGATAACAGCATAGGTGTTACAGTTCTGCCTACCGCACAAAATCCCGACGGCCCTGTTTTAAAGATCAAGGGTGATAATAACCTTGGAAAAATCAGCGTGAAATACGTTTGATAATTGTATAAAAAATCCGTCTCCGCAAATTGCGGAGGCGGAATTTTTTATAGTCTGATTATTTGCGCGTTGAGCATTTTGGCATCTGATTCGTCATGGCTTACGACGAGTAGGGTCTTATCTCTTGCAAATTCCGAGAGAAGCTCTGCCATCATTTGCGCGGTCGCATCGTCAAGCGCCGAAAATGGCTCGTCGAGCAAGAGTATCTTGGCATCTGATATTTCCGCATACGCAAGAAATCTTGCAAATGCAACTCTTTGTCTCATGCCGCCCGACAGCTCGCGGGGGAGCTTTTTGCCGTCCGATTTTACATCGAGTCCTACCGCAGAAAGATATTTTTCGGCGATATTACGCGAAGCACGGGGCAGGGGGGCGAGTATATTGTCAAGCGAGCTCTTCCACGGGAGCAGACGAGGCTCCTGGAACATATACGCGACACTCTCGCCGTTTGTCTCAAATACGCCGCTATCTGCCTTTTCAAGACCTGCCGCGATGCGAAGGAGCGTTGTTTTTCCGCATCCCGATCTGCCCATTACGACGGTCGGCGAGTTTTTTTCTGCGGTGAGCGTGAAATTCTCAAGCACGGTCGAGTCGCCGTATTTCTTTGTGATGTTTTTAAATTCAGCCATTTTCGTCACCTCCGGAGTACCGTTTTGTTGCTTTCCCGAAGATCAGTATGAAGATAAATTCGATCAAAACGCTCAGAATTATCACCGCTACCGTCCATGCGAAGAGGTCGACGGTCTCAAGCATATATTTTGATTCGAATATCTGTTTTCCGATAGAAACAAGAGGCTGGAGAAGCACCTCGGCGGCGATTCCCGCCTTCCAGGCAAGACCGAGCGAGGAGCGAAGCGAGGAGAGAAAATAGGGGTAGACAGAGGGGAGATAGATCTCGGTGATCTTCTTGGCGTTTGACATTTTGTAGACCTTTGCCATTTCAAGAAGTGATCTGTCGGTTTTTCGAAATCCCATTTCTATGTTTGCCCAGACTACCGGAATTACCATAAGAGCCGAGATGACCGTGGGCGTTTCGTCGCGCTTTATCCAAAGCACTATAAGGATGATAAAGGATGCGACGGGGGTTGATTTGATCACGGCGATCATGGGGGCGAAGAAATCTCTTGCAATTTTTGATATTGCGCAGAGTGTGCCACCGGCAACGCCTACCAGCATGCCGATAGCCATTCCCTTGACTATGCGCGTTATAGATACGCCGATTATCTTATAAAATTCCTTGGTTTTTAAAAGCTCCGAGAGGCGGCGCAGCACCGCAAGCGGAGCGGGGAAAAGCAGCTCCTTATCAACCTTCAGTGCTATAAGATGCCAAATCGCCAGCCATATTGCCGCGATGACGGTGTACTTTAATGTCTTTAACAGTATTTTTTTTATCATTTGCCGTAATAGATTCCGCTATCCGGTATGCTTCCGCCGACAGCCTTCGGATTGACGCCAAAGAGAGCGGTGAAGAACTTGTTGAGGTATTCTGCGATGTTGTCGCCGGAGTCCATATATACGATGTTGCATTTCGGGATAGCCTTTTCAGCAACGGGGGCTTTGCCCGCGAAGATGTTGTTTGAAACGATAAGCTCACTTGCCTCCTTGGGGTTGCTTACGGTGTAGTTTACCGATGCCTCGTAGTCCTCAAGGAACTTTTTAAGCTCGTCGGGACGAGCCTCCGCCCAAGCGGTGCGGACAACGATACAGCCCTGCATAAGCGAGTTTTCTCCGTAGACCTTTTCCCACTCGGATGTGAGGTCGAGGGAGACGGTGAGGTCTGTGTTTGCACTCTTTGCAATTGTTACCATGGGCTCGGGAAGAACTGCGATGTCGACCTGACCGGATACGAGAGCCGCGCGGAGATCTGCGGGCTGTGCGTAGCCTGTATCAATGGTAATATTCTCTCCGGGGGTAAGTCCGTTGGCGCGGCAGATAGCCTCGAAGATGAACGCGGGGTTCTGCGCGGGAGCATATACGGTCTTGCCGCGGAGATCCTCGATGCTGTTTACCTCAACGCCGTTTGTCATAACGTAGAGCACGCCGAGAGTGTTTACTGCAACTATCTGTATTGCGCCCTCGGTCTTATTGTAAAGAGCGGCTGCGGCGTTTGTCGGGAGAGCGGCTATATCAACGTCACCGTTGATGAGCGCGCTTTGGATGACGGAAGCATCTGTTTCTACCGTTACGTTGTATGTGACATCGGTCTTACCGTTCTTTGCATCCTCCATGAGCTTTGCAATTCCAAAGCCTGTTGTTCCGTTGAGAACTGCTATATTTACCTCTCCGGAGCTTCCGGGATTATCTAAACCTTCGTTGTTATCCTTTTCCGAGCAAGCGGTAAGTGAGAGCGAGAGAATGAGCAGAATTGAGAGTGCGAGTGATAAAAGCTTGATTTTTTTCATTGGTGTTTTCCTTTCGTGGTTGCTGTTGATGGTTTAAATGTATTTTGTGAGCATTTGCTCTTTTGATACCAAAGTTATGTTTTTTCCGTCACGCGCGATAAATCCGTCGGCTTCAAGCTTATCTGCGGCGCGGTAGAGCGACGCGCGACCGAGGTTGAGCATTTCCGCCAATGCGTTCATGGGAATGGGGAGCGTGAATGTGTCGCTTTCGATCTCGCTTGAATGTGAATCGAGATACAGTGCGAGTCTTCTTTCTGCGCTTCCCGCGGTGAGGCAGACGATCTTTTTATTAAGATAGGAGATCTTGTTTGAGAGAAAGGTAATGTAGTTATAAAGAAGCGCGCTGTCGGCTTCGAGCAGCTTGCCAAATGCCGCAGCTGAGATCTCAACCGTTTCGCATTTCTTGTCCGCGATCACGCGGCTGACAAAGCTGTCGGCTGAAAAAAGATTTGCAACTCCAACTGTTTTACCTGCTCCGAGCGTGCGGAGAAGGAGTGTGCGCGATTCGTCCGCAGAATAGACAGACGCCTCGCCCGAGCAAAACATAACGAGCCTTTTTTCGCTGTCAACAGGGGAGCATATTACCTCTCCCGATAAGTATGTGCGGCAGATAAAGCTGCCGTTCAGGATGCTTTTTTGAAGCTTCTCTTGATCTGCTCCCTTAAATAGGGGGAGAGTAAGAAGAAAATCAAGAGTGCTTTGGTTGCATTTTTTGCAATTTACTGCCATTTCATTCTCCAAAAGTGTCTCATTTGATACACTATTGTAACATTTTTTGAGAAATTTGTCAAGAGGTTTTGGAATTTTTATTTTTTAAAATATAAAATTTTGTAATCGCTTTACAAAATGATAATTATATGATATAATGTATATTTGGAAACGTGCGTGCGCGCGTTGAAAATAAAAAAGAAGATACGTCCGAGCGGACGGAAAGGACTTTTTATGACTTTGGTTATTCTTGCGGCGGGCATGGGCTCGCGCTACGGCGGACTTAAGCAGATCGACCCCATCACCGATAACGGCGAATTTATTATTGATTTTTCGATCTACGATGCGGTGCAGGCGGGATTTGATAAGGTCGTTTTCATTATCAAGGAAGAAAATTTTGAGGCGTTCCGTGACACGGTAGGCGCTCGTGTCGAGCCCTTTATCAAGGTTGAGTACGCATTCCAGGAGCTTTGCAAGCTCCCCGAGGGATTTGCTATTCCCGAGGGCAGAGTTAAGCCCTGGGGTACATCCCACGCGCTTCTTTGCGCAAGAGAGTTTGTAAATGACAATTTTGCGGTTATCAATGCCGACGATTTCTACGGCAGAGACGCATTTTTAAAGCTTGCGGCGCATCTTAAGTCGATAGACAAGAGCAGCACGAATTATTGCATGATAGGTTACATTCTCCGCAATACACTCACCGAAAACGGAACGGTATCGCGCGGAAAGTGCGTTACGACCGAAGAGGGAATGCTCGATTCTATAACCGAGCTTACAAAGATAAAGACAAACGGAGCGGATGCGCTCTTCCTCAATTCAAGCGAGGAATGGGAGCCTCTCTCCGGTAACACCGTTGTTTCTATGAACTGCTGGGGACTTACTCCCGCCATTTTCGAGCCTCTTCAGAAGGGATTTGTTGAATTCCTTTCGGGTGACGGAGGAAAGGCGCTCAAGAGCGAGTATTATCTGCCCGGAGCGGTTGACGATATGATGCACGACGGTATTTGTGACGTGCGAGTATATCCCACGTCTGCTTGCTGGTACGGAGTGACATATTCCGAGGACAAGCCGAGCGTTGTGGCTTCTATCAAGGCTCTTATCAAGAGCGGCGAATACCCCGAAATTCTTTGGAAATAAGGAGCGGCTATCATGGCAAAAAGAATGACTAACGGAAAAATACTTGAGATCGCATCGCATTTTAATCTTTGCGGTGACGTTATGGCGATAAAGGAGTGCCACAGCGGACACATCAACAGTACATACTTCCTTACCTGCAAAAACGGCGCTACCACCAAGCGCTACACAATGCAGATGATAAATACGAACGTATTTAAAAAGCCCGACGAGGTCATGGAGAACATCGTAAACGTTACGGGATATATCAGCGATCTTCTCATCTCCGAGGGTGTAGATCCTACAAGAAGAACTCTTCACGTTGTTTATACGACCGACGGAAAATGGGGATACACCGACAGCGAGGGCAAATACTGGAGATTCTACGATTATATCGAGGATTCGGACAACTACAACCAGGTAGAGTCCACAGAGATGTTTGAAAAGGTTGGATTTGCCTTTGGTCATTTCCAGATGCAGCTTAAGGATTTCGATGCCTCCAAGCTTTACGAGACAATTCCGAATTTCCACAACACCGAGTGGAGATTCAATAATCTTATGGATTCGATGGTGAACAACAAGGCGGGCAGAGCGCAGAGCGTTCTTAAGGAGCTCAGATTTGCCATTGACAGAAAAGAGATCACCGGCTTTATTAACAGAGGAATTGCCGACGGTACTCTCTCGCTCAGAGTTACTCACAACGATACAAAGCTCAACAACATCATGATAGATCATGAGACCGGAGAGGGTATATGCGTTATTGACCTTGACACGGTTATGCCCGGAAGCGTGCTTGCCGATTTCGGTGACAGCATCCGCTTCGGCGCATCGAGCGCGGCTGAGGATGAGACCGATCTTGACAAGGTATATTGCCGACTCGATATGTTCGAGGCGTATGCCAAGGGCTTTATAGAGGGACTTGAGGGCTCGCTCTCCGAAAGCGAGATAAGAGCGCTTCCCATGGGAGCTATCATCCTTACATACGAGACCGGAATCAGATTCCTCTCGGATTACCTTGACGGAGATACATATTTCCGCATCGAATACCCCGAGCACAATCTTGACAGAGCTCGCAATCAGTTCAAGCTCGTTGCCGATATGGAATCAAAGCTTGGCGAGATGAACGCAATAGTTGAAAAATACATCAAATAATTTTAGCGGATACATTTAGGAGGACAAAACAATGGCAGTACTTATTACGGGCGGAGCGGGCTTTATAGGCTCTCATACCGCGGTTGAATTTTTGAATGCGGGATACGAGATAGTTATCATGGATAACTTCTGCAACTCAAAGCCGGTCGTTCTTGACAGGATCCGCGAGATCTCGGGCAAGGATTTCAAATTCTACAAGGCAGATCTTCTTGACACCGCTTCAATGGACAAGATCTTTGAGGAGAACCCGGAGATCGACAGCGTTATTCATTTCGCGGGACTTAAGGCTGTTGGCGAATCTGTCGCTAAGCCCAGAGAATATTATCACAACAACGTAACCGGAACTCTCAATCTTTGCGATTCGATGAGCCGTCACGGTGTTAAGACCATTGTTTTCAGCTCATCCGCTACCGTTTACGGAGATCCCGATGAGGTGCCGATAAAGGAGACTGCAAGAGTCGGTAACGCGACCAATCCTTACGGCGAGACAAAGGTAATGATCGAGAGAATCCTTAAGGATATTTACATCTCCGACAAGGAATGGAACGTTTCTGTTCTTCGCTATTTCAATCCCATCGGTGCGCATGCCTCGGGACTTATGGGTGAGGATCCCAACGGAATCCCGAACAACCTTATGCCTTACATCACAAAGGTTGCTATGGGCAAGCTTCCCATGCTCCACGTTTTCGGAAACGATTACGATACTCACGACGGAACGGGTGTGCGCGACTATATTCACGTTGTTGACCTTGCAAAGGCTCACCTTAAGGCTCTTGAGTACATTGTAAAGGCTCGCGGCATCGATTACTTTAACATCGGTACGGGTAAGGGCTATTCTGTTCTTGATATAGTTAAGGCATACAAGGAGGCTACGGGTATCGAGATCAAGTATGTGATCGATCCTCGCCGCCCCGGTGATATTGCCGCTTGCTACGCTGATCCTACCAAGGCACGCGAGATGCTCGGTTGGGTTGCGGAGAACGGAATTTTCGAGATGTGCCGAGATGCGAACAATTGGCAGACCAAGAATCCCAACGGTTACGAGGTATAATCAATGTTGATAGAAAAGAAGCTCTTTGGCACATGCGAAAAGGGTGCCGTTGACATGTACACAATGACCGTTGACAGCGGCATGAGCGTTAGCATCATCACCCTCGGCGGCGCGCTTGTAAAGCTTTTAGCTCCCAACAAGGAGGGCAAGCTTGCCGACGTTATCTTCGGTTACGACGATCTTTCAAGCTATCTTGGCGCTGACGGATATCACGGCGCACTCATCGGACGTACCGGAAACAGAATCGCCAAGGGAAAATATACTCTTGACGGGGTTGATTATCAGCTCTACATAAACAACGGCGTGAACAGCCTTCACGGCGGCAAGGTGGGATTTTCTCACAAGATCTGGGATGCAAAGACCGAGATCGTTGAGGACGGTTGCGTTCTTGATCTCACTTACGTTTCTCCTGACGGAGAAGAGAACTATCCCGGCACTCTTACCGTGAACGTTCAGTATAAGCTCAGTCAGGATAACGCGCTTTCAATCGCATACAGAGCTACCACCGATAAGAAAACCATTGTCAATATGACAAACCACGTTTATTTCAACCTCGGCGGCTATGCTTCGGGAAAGGTTTTCGATCACGTTTTGTGGATGGATTGCGATACCTTCCTGCCTACCGATGAAAATCTTATCCCCACGGGTGAGCTCAGAAGTGTAAAGGGAACTCCCTTTGATTTCACCGAGGAAAAGACCATCGGCAAGGATTTTGGATTTGACTATGAGCCTATGGCTTTCGCGGGCGGATACGATCACTGCATGAATTTCAGAGCGGTTGACGATGCTTTTGCAGAGCCGAGGATCAAGGTGCGCGATCCCAAGTCGAACAGAGAGATGGTGGTTTACACCGATGCGCCCTGTGTGCAGTTCTATTCTGCGAACTTTATGAAGAATCCCGATTATCCCTTTAAGGGCGGATATCCCCAGACTCCTCAGAACGGATTTTGCCTTGAGATACAGAAGATGCCCGACAGTATAAATCATAAGAATTTTACCGACGTTACTCTTGACGTGGGTGAGGTTTACGAAACAACCACCGTTTATAAATTCTTGGTTGACTGATATTATTTCCCACTTTGATTTTGTGGGATTGCGATTTTTGAAAAGGAAGCTAAAATGGCACTTTTAAAAGCGAAAAATATTGATGCGACTACGGGGCCGCTGTTGAAAAAGATAATATTGTATGCTATACCGCTGCTTTTAAGCACTCTTATTCAGCAGCTTTTTCACGCGATAGATATCGTAGTGCTCGGAAATATGGCGAATTCAACGGCGGTTGCCTCTGTTGCGGCAACTACGTCGATTACCTCCTTGATAGTTATGGCATTCGTTGGCATTTCAACGGGTACGCGAGTGGTTTTGGCAAGGTTTATCGGCGCGCGCGATGAGAAAAACACGCGAAGCGTTACCGATACGTCACTTGTTTTTGCAGCTGCTGTCGGAGCGGTTATTGCCGTTGTCGGATATATATTTTCTCCCTGGTTTCTTGACATAACCAACTGTCCCCCCGAATGCTACGAGGGAGCACTCATATATGTGCGTATATACGTGCTTGGCGCACCATTTATTTTGCTTTACAACTTCGGCTCTGCGGTCATTACCGCGGACGGAGACACGCAGAGACCGCTATATTACATAATGATCTCCGGTGTGACGAATGGAGTATTGAATATCATCCTTTGTCTTGTTCTTGAGCAAAAGGTGGCGGCTGTTGCTATCGCTACGGTTACGTCGCACGTGATAGGAGCATTTCTTGTAAGCCACAGACTAATGACTATGGACGGTGTGTGCCGCGTAAACATAAAAAAGCTCTGCTTTGGCATGTCCGCGCTTGGAAAGGTGCTGGCGGCAGGATTGCCGATGGCTCTTGTTCATGCGCTTTTCCCGCTTTCAAATCTTCAAATACAGTCTGCTATAAACTCATACGGAGTGGCGGCGACCGCAGGAAACGGCGCGGCATCTACGATAGAGAATATAGTTTCTGCATTCCCATCTCCGTTCACCACCTCGGCGGCGGTGTTTATCGGACAGAATATAGGAGCAAAGAAGCCCGACAGAGTTAAAAGGTCGTTTTGGCTATGTATGATTTTGACTATTGCTGTTAGTGCCATAGTCGGAGCCGGAACATATCTCACCGGAAGATTCTGGCTGTCGCTGATCGTCGGATCGGATACTACCGCGATAGGGCACGGACTTATCAGAATGTCCTGCACAACGCTCTTCTACTTCATTGCCGCAATCAACGGTGTTTACGCAAGTGCGATTCTGGCGCACGGATACTCTGCCGCGAGTGCGATAAACTCGATCTTCAGCGTGTTTGTATTCAGAATAATATGGATGCAGGTGCTTTATCCCCATTTCCAAACATTCCTTTTCGTTATGGCGTGCTTTGTGGTTTCCTGGACACTCAGAATGCTGATCAACGTCGTTTTGTACGGCTCGATATGGCATGGTTACCGTAAAAAAATGGCTTTGCCTCCGTGTGAGGAATAAATGAAAATGAGTCCTTTTAAAAGGGCTCATTTTTTGATGGGGAAATTGCAATTTAGCGGGGAATTACTATATTTCAAACGGCTTCAATGTTTTCAAGGCTACAAGATAAATGACATCTTAACATCATAGGGGAGGGGCAAGCTCGGAACCCCCAAAGCTCGCAAGCTCACTTCGGGGAACCCCACGCCTCCCGCCGTAAAGACCATTTGAAATCAACGTAACGGCGGGAGCAAGCCCCCGCCCTACGAACGCAAAGCGTTTCGCGAAGGAAATTTGTAACAGTGAAAGATAGTTAAACCGTTCGACAAATCAAAATTTGAAAATAAAATTTTTTTTGAAACGTGTAACCTTTTGCAAAAAAATACGACTTATTAGATGAACGGAGGAAAAATCCAATAAATAAAGGAGTAAACAGGAGGGTTTTTATGAAAAAGAAAGTTATCGTTTTAGTTTGTTTTTTGCTTTTGGCCGTTATTTCTGTTAATTTGATCGGGTGTGATGCAACTGATGCGACGGATGACACAAAAGCCAATGGGACCGAGCACGTTCATCAGTGGCAGGACGTTTCGGGTGAGCATGCTCGCATCTGCACAGAATGCAACGAAAAACAGCTAAAGCCGGAGGCTTGCAGCTTCGTTGGCGAAAATTGTGAGCTACCGAAGGTGTGCTCGGTTTGCGGGGCAATATCCGATGAGCCGCCCGGGGTACATGACTGGGGCGGGGAGCATACAACAAGTGATTGCTGGTCGGTAACATTTACGAAACGGTGTACCAAATGTAACGTAGGGGAAGAGGTGCACGCGGACTTTGCTTGGCCGGATCACATTTGGGATATTGAGACACAGGACGACTTTATGACGGCATATGCCTGTACCCGTTGCGAAAAGACTTACGTTGTGGCGGGTGAAATCACTTCGTTCAGCTATGCAGACGTTTTAGCGGAGCATCAGATAGGTGAGCCCGGTGTCAAGCAGGAAAATTTTATCTTTGATATAGATATTGATATGTCAAGTGTTACCGACGCAATAACGATGGCAGAATTTCATGTGACAGTCCAATATGATACTATTGCGGTATCGTACGATGAGGCTTCGGGAGTTTGGGGTGTTGATTTTTATACCTTTGATATTGTCGGAGGATGTCAGTCAATTTACGTCAATCCCGCAGATCTGACCTGCTATATCGTTTACGGAGAATAATATAATATGAAAGCCCCTCGCTGGCAGAGCAAGGGGAAAGCTAAAATCAGAAATAAAAACGAAAGCGTTTGTCATGCGTTGGGGCATGAATTACGCTTTCGATTTTTATGTATAATTATTTTTCAATTTTAATCATGGGGTGTGTCCAAACGCCGTACTCGTTTTCAAAGTAGACCTTGAAATTCTCGCCGCCGTCGGGGATAGGACGGGTGAATACTCCGTTTTGCTTTTCCTCGTCGGACAGCTCCTCGTATTTTTCGAGCGAAGCGCATCCCGTGCCTGCCTGACGGAAATCTGCGTAAAGGATGGTGCTTTTTTCGTCGCAGGGGTCTGCGGTGACGGTTATCTCGCCGTTTGAAAGTGTGTAGCTGATATTTGCACGGTTTACCGCAAACTCGACGCATGCTCCGTCGCGCTCAAGCATGATCTTGTAATAACCCTTTGAGAGGTTACGGGCAACGAATGCCTTTGCGCAGACGTTAAAGCTTTCGATAAGCTCGCCGTTATTGTATATCATAACTGTGTCGGCACGATCTGCGTTTACTGTTATCAGAACCTGATCGCCCACAAGATAGTTTGATTTGTTACCGTTGTCGACCGTGATCTTGGGCGTTACCTTCTCAATGCCGCTGTTCCACAAAATATCGTCGCTTTCCTTGTCAAGGGGCGGGATCTTATCGGTCGGCTCGTATCTGCAAAGGGAATAGAGCTCCCAATATTTAAAGAAATATTCGATCTCGAATATTCTTCTTGTGCAGTGGGGGCGTATTGCCTCGGAAATCTCAAGGGCGACGACCTTGCCGTTATTATCCTTTAAAATATCGGTTATAAGAGCAACGTGATTTCTGCCCTCGCCGAATGCCCAAAGGTTATCGCAAAGGCGAATATCCTCGGCTTTTATCTGTCCCTTAGGCGCAACCACGCGCATACCGGGAATGGTCAGCCATTTTGCGGTAGAAACTCTGCGCCTGATGCCTAATGCATAACGCGCAAGTCCGTTGCAGACTATACCGTAGCTGCAGGCGTTAAATGCGGCGGTGCCCGGTTGATATAGCTTGCTGTAAGGATTGGGAATTGCAGACAAAAAGGTCTCGAAGGAGACGTTTTCCGTAAAGAATTTGTCCTTTCCCTCGGTGGATGCATAAGGAAATCCGCACACCTCGACTCCTGCGGGCAATATGGTATATCCCTCTGCTTTTGTATAAGACGGTACGTCTCTTACGGGTGTCCATTTAAAGTCGGTGAGCTGTCTTGCTCTTCTGATAACTGACTTTTCCCAATCGGTTTGGGGCGGAGTTGAGATGTAGTCTTTTGTGAGGAATTCCATTTTGCTTCTCCTTCTGTCTTATTTATAAAGCAGCTTTCTTGAAAGCTCTATCATTTTCTCGTCGTTTGTGGAATTGTATATTTCGATCACTCCGACCTGATCGGCGGGGCAGAGGTTATTTGACGCTTCAAGTCTGCGGCGCGTTTCGCGCGCGGTACCCTCGCCGCCGTCATATATTTTGACCGAATCGGGAATATGGCGCAAGATCGTTTCTCTGACGTGCGGATAATGGGTGCATCCGAGCACAAGCGCATCTATGCCCTTGCTTCTGTATGGCTCAAGAAGAGAAGAAACGTATTCGTCAAGCTCGGGCGTGTCGATGTTTCCGCTCTCTATCAGCTCTGCCAAACGGTGGCAGGGGAGGGGGATAATATCGGCTCTGTCGGAATATTGAGCGACCAGCCTTTTAAATTTTTCTTCTTTTAGCGTTAGCGGTGTTGCCATAACAAGCACCGTGGGATTGTCAAGCGTGACCGCAGGGGGCTTGATTGCAGGCTCGATACCGACTATTACGAGATCGGGGTTTTCCTCACGGAGGATCCTGACCGCCGCGCTTGTCGCAGTGTTGCACGCTACAACGAGTGCCTTGATGCCTTTTCCCTTTAGCATTTCAAGGTTTTCTCTTGTAATGCCGAGAACCTCGTTCTTTTCCTTTGAGCCGTACGGCGCATTTTTCGAGTCGCCAAAGTAGATGTAATTTTCGCGCGGCATTATTTTTATAAGCTCGCGCAACACGCTTATTCCGCCGACCCCCGAATCAATGACCGCGATCGGCAATTCGTTTTTATTTAATTTTTCCATATTGCCTCCGCAGTTTTTCAAATTTTGATTTGTCGGTGGGTTACAGAGAACAAACGCAAGCCTTCCCCCTGGGGGGAAGGTGGCGGCGTAGCCGACGGATGAGGGGTAAAAGCCCTTGTACAATAACCCCTCATCACCCGCTTCGCGGGAGCTCCCCCACAGGGGGAAGCCTTTCGTTTTATCGTGGCGAACTATTCGCTAAATCGCAATTTATTTAAATGGATTATAAATATTCATCGAGCGTCGAAAGCTCTTCCTCTGTGGTTGCCCAGCTTGTTGCGAAGCGGACGACTGTTTGGGTGGGATTAGGCTTTTCCCAGAATCCGACGGTGACATGCTTTTGGAGCTCTGCGAGCCTGTCGTCATCTATCAGCACAAACTGCTGATTTGTGGGGGAATCCATATACATCGTGTATCCCTTTTTGATGAGCATTGTTTTGAGCTTCTCAGCCATGTCGATAGCGTGACGGCTGATATTGAAATAAAGGTCATCGGTGAAAAGGGTGTCGAACTGTACTCCGAGCAATCTGCCCTTTGCAATGAGCGCGCCTTGTTGCTTTATTTGCGTTAAAAAATGAGAGGGCGTGTTATTTTTTGTAAACACTATTGCCTCGCCGCAAAGTGCACCGACCTTTGTTCCGCCGATATATAAAACGTCGCAAAGCTCTGCGATCTCGGGGAGGGTGAGATCGGTATTGTAGCTTGCAAGTCCGTATCCGAGACGCGCGCCGTCCATAAAGAGCGGAATATCATATTCGCGGCAGATGCTTGAAATGCGGGTAAGCTCGTCCTTTGAATAAAGCGTTCCGTACTCGGTGGGATGGGAAATATAGACCATTCCGGGGGGAACCATGTGCGAGTGATTCGCATCGTTATAAAATCCCTTGATATAAGCGCTCAGCTCATCGGGATCTATCTTTCCGTTATGCTGAGGGGTGAGGAGGACCTTGTGTCCGGTGTACTCAACTGCTCCTGCCTCGTGAAATCCGATGTGGCCTGTTTCCGCGGCAATAACGCCCTCGAAGCGGTCAAGGACTGTTGAGATAACGACCGCGTTGGTCTGCGTTCCGCCGACCAAAAACCAAACGTCGGCGTTCGGGCAATTACACGCCTTCTTTATCTTTTCCTTTGCGCTATCGCAAAAAGGATCGTCTCCGTAGCCTGCCGCCACGGTAAAATTGGTGCGTTCAAGAGCCTTGAGGATGTTGGGGTGTGCGCCCATTATATAGTCGCTTTGAAATGATACCATAATTTCTCCTTAAAAATATCGATATAGGTCAATTATAGCACATAAATTTCCTATTTGCAACAAAAAAAGATCATTGTGAGCTCTTTTTTTCAAAAATAACGCGCTCTCCGTTGTGTTTTGCGAAAATAAAGTCTCCCTTTTTTATTTCGCCCTTCAGCATTGCCTCGGAAAAGGGAGTTTCAATAAGCTTTATAACGGCTCTTTTGAGCGGTCGCGCGCCAAATTCCTTTTGGGTATCCTTGGCAATATTAGCGGCTACGTCCTTGTCAAACTCAATGAAAATTCCGTTGTTTTCTATGCGGTCGGTGAGATCCTGCAATATAAGCGAGGCGATGCGTGTAAGATCGTTTTCATCGAGCGGGCGGAAGAAGATTATTTCATCTATTCGGTTTAAAAACTCGGGACGGAATGCGCGGCGAAGCTCACTCTCGACCCTCTCTCGGTTTTCTTTGGCTTCGTCGGTGTCGGATGGGTGAGAAAAGCCTACGCGCCCCGTCTCACCGTACATCCTTGCGCCGAGGTTTGTCGTCATTATAACTATGCAATTACGAAAATCCACACGGCGACCCTGCGAGTCGGTGAGAGAGCCGTCGTCAAGTATCTGGAGCAGAATATTGAAAACGTCGGGGTGCGCTTTTTCTATTTCATCGAAAAGCACGAGGGTGTACGGAGTACGGCGCACCTTTTCCGTAAGCAGTCCTCCCTCGCCGTAGCCGACGTATCCGGGAGGCGAGCCGATGAGCTTTGAGACGCTGTGCTTTTCCATATATTCCGACATGTCAAGTCGGATCATTGCGCCTTCGCTCCCGAAAAGCGCCGATGCCAATGCGCGGCAGAGCTCTGTCTTTCCGACTCCCGTCTGTCCTGCGAAGATGAATGATCCTATCGGTCTTTTCGGGTCGCTGAGTCCCATGCGTGAGCGCAGGATAGAGCTTGAAAGGGAATTTATCGCCTTGTCCTGACCGATAACACGCGCAGAGAGGCGCTCGCTGAGGCTTTGGAGCCTTTCCGCATCGCTTTCAAGCAGTCTTTTTACGGGGATGCCCGTCCATTGAGTCACTATGTCCGCAACGTCACCGCTTGACAGAGTAAGATCCTCTCCGATCTTTCTTATTTCCCAATCTCTGCGTATATCCTCATATTCAAGTGTCAACTGCTTTTCCTTGTCGCGCAAGGATGCGGCGTGTTCAAAGTTTTGGGCGGTTATTGCCTCCGCCTTTTCGCTTGTTATTCTTTTTATTTCCTCCTCAAGCATTCTGTGCTCGGGCGGGGAGGTGAATATTTTAAGCTTTAGACGCGCCGCCGCCTCGTCAAGCAGATCAATCGCCTTGTCGGGCAAAAATCGGTCGGTAATATACCGAGTTGCAAGGTCTATTGAGGCTTCCATTGCCTCGGTTGAGATACTGAGCTTATGGTGAGATTCGTATTTTGAACGTAGTCCCTCAAGTATTTTAAGTGTCTCCTCCCGTGTTGGCTCTCCAACCGTTACGGGCTGGAATCTGCGCTCAAGCGCGGAGTCCTTTTCGATGTGTCTGCGGTATTCAGATATCGTTGTCGCTCCTATGACCTGAAGCTCTCCGCGAGCCAAGGCGGGCTTTATGATATTAGCCGCATCAACGGCACCCTCTGCCGCGCCTGCCCCTATGATGGTGTGGATCTCGTCGATGAAAATGATAATATCGGGGTCCTTTTCGACCTCGCTTAGCACCTTTTTAAGCCTTTCCTCAAATTCACCCCTGTATTTTGCGCCCGCTATCATGCTTGATAGGTCAAGGGATATTATTTTCTTGTTGCGGAGCGTGTCGGGGACGTTGCCCTCGGTTATCCTCTCTGCAAGCCCCTCGACCACGGCGGTTTTGCCGACTCCCGGCTCACCTATAAGGCAGGGGTTGTTTTTTGTGCGCCGAGACAGTATCTGTATTACGCGCTCGGTCTCCCTGTCACGTCCGATTATCGGGTCGATCCTCCCGAATCTTGACATCTCACAAAGATCTCTTCCGTATTGGAGAATAGGACTTTTTTCTTTTTTTGGCTTCTCGCCGTCACTGCTCGCTCTTTTGACCGCGTTGCCCTGAGGGCTTGATGTCAGGTACGCTTCAAGGTCGTTTTTAAGCTCTGCAATCGGCACGCCGAGGCTTTCAAGTATTCTGACCGCAACCGAATCGCGTTCTGAAAGCATTGCGGAGAGGATATGCTCCGTGCCGATATACGCATGACCGCTTTGGAATGAGCTTGATGCCGAGCTTTCTATGATTTTTTTGGTTCGCGGAGTCATATCAGAGGGCGAGACCGGCTCCGGAGACCCTATTCCCATTATCTCAACCACCGTTGCTCTGATGGATTCGAGCTTTGCTCCGCGGGCTGTGAGAAGCTTTGAAGCCGCCGAGTCGGGAGTTGAGATCAATCCCAAGAGAAGATGCTCGCTGCCTATATACGAATGCCCGAGATCGGATGCGTAGGCAAGCGCGGCGTTAAGCGCGTATTGCGCCTTTGGGGTGAACTTATTTGACATTATTTAACCTCGCTTTTGTGTTCTATGTAACGCCTGAAGAGCTCGGCGCGCATTCGTTCACACTCCTCCATAGAGCCGCACGTTTCCTTTGAGGTCGCGATTATCGAGGCGTTCAAGCCCTCCGCCGAGAGAAAATTGAGCTCTGAAATGCAGGGAAGCTCACCTGCATTAACGTCGTCGCAAATGCAATGGTAGAGGCGGATGCTTGCAAGCATCTTAAGCATTTCCTCCTCGCTCATGCTCTCGCAGTACAAAAGAGAGCCCAAGGCGCGGCGAGCATTGGCGTATATTATTTTACCCTTTCCCGAATAAATCATTCCAAGGTCGCTTTTTTCCTTTTCGACTATTGCGCTGATCGTGTCCGAAAAGCGAACTGTGGCGGCATCCTCATCACAAAGATAGTGTGGGGTATAGGAGAGGGTGTAGAGGTCGCCGCAGGTGTTGATGAATGCTGGGGCAAGATCTATGCCGATAAGACGAAGCGAGCCTTTGAGCGGCTCGATAGAATCTGTGAGCTTGAGCGAGGGAAGAAAGAGCGTTGCGCTGAGTGTAAGACAGCTTCCGCATCTTGATGGGGAGGAGGAGAGGTATCCTATTTGATCGGAGTATGCAAAGGCTATCTCAAGGTCGATCATATCCTCTGCCTCTGATGCCATATTTTTTGCCTCGATGACCGATAATCCGGGCATGACAGAGGAGATAGAAACAAAGTCGTCTCCGCCTATTGCTATCATAAGATTGCAGGGGTCGTTGAGATAGAGCGCGCGGCGGCGCTCCGAATAGACGAAATCTCGCTCGATCAGCTGGCGCTCTGCAAGCGAAAGTATCGCGGGGGTAACTCCACTTACGGTGGTTTCACCGCGAAAACCGTTTGAGGTAAGCAGGGTGTCGAGCCTTGAAATGCTTTCCTCCTCGCGCTTGCGGTCAAGCAGATGCGGAAAGTTTTGCTTTGCTATGTTTCTTGTATATCTGACTTTTGAGTAAAGCACGTAATTTTGGCAGGGGCCGGATGTGTTAAACCAAGACATTTTTGTATTCCTTTCATTATTTTATTAGGTTATTATGCGCGCTTCATTGCTTCAAGTCTGCGTATCTCGTCGCGCAACGTTGCGGCTAATTCGTAATTTTCTGTTTCAACAGCAATTCTAAGGCGGGATTTGAGATCGTTTATAGAGCGAATGCGGTCTATCGCAGTTCTCCGTGAGGATGGCATTCTTGCCCCCTTTGCGCATTCTGCGCTCAAGGAGGAGGGGAGAAGTGAGTCGGCAAAAAGAGTGTAGCATTCGGGACATCCGAGTCTGCCGCGTGATATGTAGGATTCAAGAGATGTTGAGCAGTGTGGGCATGCGGTCAGGAGCAGGGTCTCATCGGCAGAGCAATAGCTTGGGAGTGCGGTGTGTGGAGCTTGGAGCGAGGTGAGCGTTGGAGTTGGTGTAAAGGGTGCTCCGTGAGCCTTTTGATCTGCGGCGTCGTATTCGGAAATTTTCCCGAGTGAGGCGGCGCAGGATGCGCAGAGCGAGTGTCTGCCGCCTGATTCGTCGGCATAGAATACCGTGGCTTTCTTATTTTTGCATTTTTCGCAATTCATTTTTTGTTTTCCTTTCTTTTTTGATTCTTTTTTGTTCCTTTTTCGTTTTTTATTTATATTTTACACGGTGTAAAGTGAAAAAACGGTCGAAACAGGGGAGAGAATAAAAAAATATATGATGTGTTCGTAAATTGCAATTTATCGGGGACTTCACGGCTTTAAATTTTTGTTTGATTTCGCCTTGCGTTAGCCTTCCCTTGTGAGGGAAGGTGGCTCGGCGAAGCCGAGACGGATGAGTAGAAGACTAACGATTTTTACCGTCTTTGCTCAGAAAGGAAGTCTTACGGTGTAGGGCATTGCTGCTCGCGCGTATTTAACGGTAGACACGGTAGCGTATTCTACTCATCCACCACTGCGTGGTCCCCCTTCCCTCACAAGGGAAGGCTAACGCAAGGCGTGACGTGAGGGAAATTTGTAGCCGTGAAATACAAATTAAACAGTTCGACAAATCAAAATTTGAAAAAATGCATTATGCAGTATTCATTTGTTTATTTATGTTTTGTTCATCGATAGTTTACAAAGGAATTTGGTAATTTAATTGACAAAATGCTCACTTTGAGGTATAATTTATGTATAATGGGAGAGAATGAGGTTTTTTCCCACAATGACGTAAAAAATAAAATTATATATTTAAACGGAGGCAGTAAATGGATAAGAATTTAACGGTTGGAAGCCGTAAGATTTCCACGCTGTTTGATGCCGGAACATTCGTTGAGATCGGCGCGTACATTAAGAGACGCGGCGATGTTGAGGCGTATGACGGCGTTATCTGCGGATACGGATCGGTATCCGGAAAGCTCGCGTTCGCATTCGTTCAGGATAGCGACAGAACTAACGGCGCTTTTGATGAAGCAGGCGCTAAGAAAATTGAAATGCTTTACGACATGGCTATTAAAAACGGTGCGGCAGTCATCGGTGTATTTGATAGCGCCGGAGCGGTTGTTGCTGACGGAAGCGCGGCACTCTCCGCATACGGAAGATTTATGTCTTGCGTAGCTCGCGCATCGGGCATCGTTCCCCAGATCGCAATTTACGACGGACTTTGCACAGGTATGGCTCTTACCGTTTCTAATATGTTTGACCTCACGGTCAACGTAGAAGAGAAGAGCGAGCTCTATCTCGTTCCTTCAAACAAGGATAACAAGTGCTTTGCTCCCTCGGTATGCGTTAAGACAGAGGAGGAGGCGTTCGCCGCAGCTCGTGAGCTTGTTGAGATCCTCCCCCAGAACAACAAGGATGACGCAAGCGTTATGTCAGGCGACGATGCGGCTCGCAGCGTAGCAGTTGCAGGCCTTACGGGTAAGGCACTCGTTGAGGCACTCGCCGATAACGGTAAATTTATTGAAATAAACGCAAAGGAAAGCGGCATCGTGACCGGATTTGCATTCTTCGGCGGTGTGCTTTGCGGAGTTGTTGCCTCGAATACCAAGTGCGATGCGGGTAAGATCGGCGGAATCGGCGCAAAGAAGGCGGCAGGACTTATCTCCTTCTGCGACAGATTCGGAATCTCTGTTCTCACTCTTGTTGACAGCGAGGGACTTTGTGATTGCGCATGCGGCAAATGTACGGCTATGCTTGCCGGCGCATATGCAAACGCTACTGTTGCAAAGGTTACCGCAGTTGTAGGTAAGGCTTATGGCGCGGCGTTCACGCTCCTCGGCTCCAAGTCGATCGGCGCGGACATTGCTCTTGCACTCGAAGGCTCCGTTATCAGCGTAATGAGCCCCGACAGCGCAGTTGCATTCCTTATGAATGATGAGATCACTGCCGAGAAGTCCCGCGCGGACGTTGAGGCGGAATGGTGCGAAAAGTACGCAAGCGCGAAAAACGCCGCTGAAAACGGTGACGTTGATGACATTGTGGATGAGGCAACTCTCCGCGCTCGCATCTGCTCTGCACTCTATATGCTCGCAGTTAAGGCGGACGGCACTCCCGACCGCAAGTACGCGAGAACTCCCGTGTAATATTTTGGGAGGATCGATATGAAGATAATCAAGAAGATAGGCGTATTCGCAATAGTCTTTATTCTTCTGTTCTCGATGGCATCCATAGCAGTTTCTGCGGCTGCCCCCTCTTCAGGCGAGGCTGCAAGCGGCTCCGATAGCTCAAAGCTTGAGATGGGATTAAAGCCCGAGGGACTTTCGGACAGAATTGAATACGCAGTTCAGGGAACTGTTACCGGAATACTGATGGTATTCGCGGTGCTCACTCTCCTTACTCTTATCCTCTACGGCTCAAAGTATATATTCTACGATATACCCAACAAAGCAAAGGAAAGAGCGCGTGATGCTGAAAACGCAGGAAGCATTCAGCCTGCAGAGCCGATAGTGGCAACTGCTCCCGCAGCAGTTCCCGAGAGCGCACCTGCGCCCGTTGCAGTACAGGATGACGGTGAGCTTGCCGCAGTTATTACCGCGGCGATCGCGGCTATGATAGAGAGCGGAGACTATAAGAATGAATTTGTGGGCGGATTTAGGGTTGTTTCATTCAAGAGAAGCACCAATACCGCTTGGAACAGAAAATGATTTGCGAAAGGAAAGGTAATAGACATGAGAAGATTTAACGTAACCGTAAACGGTGTATCATATGACGTAGTAGTAGAAGAGGTTGGCGGAGCAACAGCTCCCGCAGCGGCTCCTGCTCCCGTAGCAGCCCCCGTGGCAGCTCCTGCAGCAGCTCCTGCTCCCGCAGCGGCTCCCGCTGCTCCGAAGGCAGCTCCCGCAGGTGCGCAGGGCGCAGTTGCTGTAAAGGCTCCTATGCCCGGAACAATCCTTAAGGTAAACGCAACCGTAGGCGCATCTGTCAAGAAGGGCGACGTTCTTTGCGTGCTTGAGGCTATGAAGATGGAGAACGATATTTGCGCTCCTCAGGACGGTACCGTTGCATCCGTTAACGTTCAGAAGGGCTCTGCTGTCAATACAGACGACGTGCTTGTAACTCTTAACTGATAGAAATTCCCGAATTTTAAGAAAGGACATAAGAAAATGTTTAAAGGTATCTTAGATACAATAACAAATTTCTTGGGAAATACGGGAATTGCAAAGCTTTTCGGTTCTGAGGGTTGGTGGCAGTACCTTGTAATGTATGCTATTGCGGGAATTCTTATATATCTCGCAATCGCCAAGAAGTATGAGCCTCTGCTCCTTCTTCCCATTGCGATAGGTATGCTTTTGACAAACCTTCCCGGTGCGGGAATGTTCCATTTCGAAATGTGGATCAATCCCGATGCTCAGCCTTCTGTTCTTGAATCCGTACAGATGGCGATCCAGAGCGGCGGACTTCTTGACTTGCTCTACATTGGCGTTAAGCTCGGTATTTACCCCTGCCTTATATTCATAGGCATCGGTGCTATGACCGATTTTACTCCCCTTATCGCAAATCCCAAGTATTTCCTCATTGGCGCGGGCGCACAGATAGGTGTGTTCGTTGCATTTGCGGCTGCATTCCTTTCGGGTCAGTTCACGATCGGTGAGGCTGCCTCGATAGGTATTATAGGTGGTGCTGACGGACCTACGGCGATTCTTGTCACAAAAACACTTGGCCCCGCACTTCTCGGAGCTATCGCGATAGCGGCTTACTCCTATATGGCGCTTATTCCGATGATACAGCCTCCGTTTATGAAAATGCTCACTACGAAGAAAGAGCGTAAGATCAAGATGGATAAGCTCCGTACGGTATCCCGTATAGAGAAGCTTATATTCCCGATATTGGTTACTGCTGTTGTAGGTCTTATCGTTCCCGATGCGCTTCCTTTGGTAGGATGCCTGATGTTCGGTAATATCATCAACGTTTGCGGAGTTACAGACCGTATCTCCAAGACCGCGCAGAACGAGCTTATGAATATAGTTACTATATTCCTCGGTATCTCTGTCGGCGCAACCGCTACCGCGCAGAACTTCCTCTCGCTTCAGACGGTTATTATAGTCGGATGCGGACTTGCGGCATTCTGCGTGTCCACAATAGGCGGACTTCTGACAGCGAAGATCATGAACTGGATCTCGGGTGGAAAGATGAATCCCCTTATCGGTTCTGCGGGCGTTTCCGCGGTTCCTATGGCTGCGCGTGTTTCGCAGACCATCGGACAGAAGGAGGATCCCTCCAACTTCCTGCTTATGCACGCTATGGGACCCAACGTTGCCGGAGTTATTGGCTCTGCGGTTGCAGCGGGTGTGTTCCTATCTTGGATAGGCTGATAAATTTATGAAAGGTAAGGTAAATATATAAATGGCACAGGTAAAGATCACCGAGACAGTATTGCGTGACTCTCACCAGTCTCTCGTTGCTACGAGAATGACCACCGAGGAGATGCTTCCCATTCTTGCCCAGATGGACAAGGTTGGATACCACTCTCTTGAGGCTTGGGGCGGCGCAACCTTTGACGCTTGTATGAGATTCCTCAACGAGGATCCCTGGGAGAGACTCCGCAAGATCAGAGCAGAGGTAAAGAATACCAAGCTTCAGATGCTCTTCCGCGGACAGAACATCCTCGGATACCGTCACTATTCCGATGACGTTGTTGAATATTTCGTTCAGAAGTCTATCGCGAACGGTATCGATATTATAAGAATTTTCGACGCTCTTAACGACCCCAGAAACCTTAAGACCGCTATAAATGCGACCAAGAAGGAGGGTGGACACGTTCAGGCGGCGTTCAGCTACACCACAGGTCCCGTTTATACTATGGATTACTACTCCGAGTATGCAAAGAGACTTGAGGACATGGGCGCAGATTCCATCTGTATCAAGGACATGGCAGGACTTCTTAAGCCCTTTGAGGCATATGAGCTTGTAAAGACCTTGAAGTCAAGCACAAATCTCCCCATTCAGCTCCATACTCACTATACGGCAGGTCTTGCTTCAATGACCCTTTTGAAGGCAATCGAGGCAGGTGTTGATATAGTTGATACCGCTATTTCTCCTATGGCTATGGGTACATCCCAGCCCCCCACGGAGACTATGGTTGCAACCCTTCAGGGAACAGAATTTGACACGGGCATCAGCCTTGAGTCGCTTGATAAGGTTGCAAAGCACTTCAATCCTCTCCGCGAGAAGTATCTTGCAGAGGGACTCCTCAATCCCAAGGCACTTAAGGTAGACGCAAACGCGCTTATCTACCAGGTTCCCGGCGGAATGCTCTCTAACCTTATGAGCCAGCTTAAGCAGGCAGGTAAGGAGGATAAGCTCACCGAGGTTCTTGAAGAGGTACCGAGAGTAAGAGCAGACGTTGGATATCCTCCGCTTGTAACTCCTTCCTCGCAGATCGTTGGTACACAGGCAGTGTTCAACGTTCTCACGGGTGAGAGATACAAGACAGTTACCAAGGAGTTCAAGGGCGTTGTTCGCGGCGAGTACGGTAAGACTCCCGTCGAGATCGATCCCGCATTCGTAAAGAAGATCCTCGGCGACGATGCAACAGTTATCGATTACCGTCCCGCAGACGATCTCAAGCCCGAGCTTGATGAGCTTCGCGCAAAGATCCCTGCAGGATACCTTGAGCAGGATGAGGACGTTCTTTCCTACGCGCTCTTCGAGCAGGTTGCACTCAAGTTCTTTGAATACAGAAAGAACCAGAAGTACGGCATCGATGTAAACGCGAACGCAGAGAACAAGGTTCACACCGTTTAATTTTTAAATAATGAAAAGGAACCGCCGCGGCGGTTCCTTTTGTGTTTCAAATTTTGATTTGTCGGGATGCGAGGGGATGCGAGGGGATGCGCGTGGGGAACTTTTCCAGGGAAAAAAGTTCCCCACACCCACCAAAACCCCAATAAATATTTTATACAGGGTAAGACGATTTATAAAACTACACCGTGTCGCACCTGCATCGTCCCACTGCTATCGTGTTGCGAGTTCTTCCAAACCGTTATAATAAAAGGGTTTTATTATTCTTCACGGCTACAAATTCCCTTTAAATTACGCTTTGCGTTGTAGGGCG
>JAZUBI010000015.1:0-21047 GCA_045638385.1 Eubacteriales bacterium | reverse complement strand
ACCGTGTCTACCGTTAAACACGCGCGAGCAACAATGCCTTACACCGTAAGACTTTCTTTCTGAGCAAAGACGGTAAAAATCGTTAGTCTTCTACTCATCCGTCTCGGCTTCGCCGAGCCACCTTCCCTCACAAGGGAAGGCAAACGCCAAGCGAAATCAAGCAAAAATTTGAAGCCGTAAAGCCACCGCTAAATTGCAATTTATCTCTTTATTCCCACATACCGACGTTTTCCTTATAGGTTGTGAACTCCGGCTTTTGAGGCTGTTTTCCCGCAAATATGGTTCTGGCGTTTTCGTAGAAATCCGCATAGGTCAAATCGCGGTCGCGGAAGATGGTTTTGGGGCATTTGAGTCCTACCTCATAGAGCCAAGGGCCCTTATAGCCGATCTCGCAGAGCGCGTCATAGATCGGCTTCCATTCGAGCTTGCCCTCTCCGGGCAACCAATGGCGCTCGTTTATAAAGTCGAAGTCCGAGACGTGTACTGTGATTATCTTATCCCCGAGATTTCTTATAAACGTCGGGTTGTCCTCTATCATAAGGTGATTGGTATCAAAGCAGACACGGAGCTTATCATTCACCGAGATGATCTCGAGCATTTCCTTTGACTCGCGACCGAGGCAGGTACGGGGGAGATCCTCGACAGCTATAACAGCTCCCTCCCTTGCCGCATTCTCCGCAAGCGCATCGAAGGACTCCTGCGTTCTCTTGATATATTCTCCTCTTTCTTCGTCCGCAATAGGCTCACAGCTCGGATGCACGACAAACTTGTCCACTCCTGCCGCCGCGACCTTTTTTAAAATCTCGGTGTGTCTTTCAACGACCTTCATGCGATCCTCAAGACTATGCGCCGCCATATGGAATCTATCGCCCGGAACAAAGGGCAGATGCGCCGACCAAAGCTCGACTCCGTGCTTTTTTGCGAAGTGAGCGATGGCGTTATAGTCCATTATCTGGCAAAACGAGCCGCCGATACCTATCTCAACGGCGTCTATGCCGCTTTTCTTCATGCTTTCAAAATTCTCGTCGTTAAGTGTTATTGCGCTGCAAGAAAGTGCTACCTTCATAGTTTGATCTCCTTATAAAAAATCGGGATGAATTATCTTCATCCCGATTATATCATTTTTTCATTTGGTTTGTCAAGGTGCTGCCTCAAATACTGTCCGCATTTTCAAGAAAATCCTCGATCATATGAGACGCGAGCGTCGTACCGTCCTCAAGCATTTTGCTGTTATTGAAATATTCGCAATGCTTGCCGTTTGCAACAAAATGATCGTAATGCTTACATCCAAAATGCTCGAGTGTCTTGAGCATGAGCATCGTCTGCTCGTAACGCGCGAACATATCGTTATCAGACACGATAAAGCGCATCGTGGGATATTCCTTTTCAAGACCCACAAAATATAGCGGCGCATGCTCGTCAACTATCACGCGGCGGGGATCATAACCTTCATATTTCAATACGTTGAAATGGAACGTAGGCTGTCCTGCATCGTGCCAATAGCCTGCGATATCCTTATTTGAAAGCCCAACCGCTTCAAGATAGCGCTTATCAAAGCAGAGCATCATTGAAAGATATCCGCCCGCGCTACTTCCGCCAACGTAGAGCTTTTCGCATCCGCAAAGAGGTGGCATATTCTTTTTCGCCCAAGCGACAGCCTCTGCGCTATCCTCGATAAATTCGGGGAATTTCGCATTCGGATACATGCGGTAGTTTATACTTACAAAAGCATATCCGCGCTCCGCGAGATACTTACCCTCGCGGTGATGATTTCCTTTATCGCCTCTTTCAATGCCCCCGCCGTGCATATAAAGAAATACTGCTTTACATTCCCCGTCCGGTATATAGACATCGAGGGATTTTTCGGGCATGTTTTCACTTGTGTAGTATATATCTTTTAAGATCTTCATTTTACGCCTCAAAGGAATCGACGACTCTCCAAACGATCTCCTTTTCCTCATCGGGTACGGGAGCATCAAAATCAGAGAAGCTGTTTCCGGTTACATTGACCTTGCAAAGCTTACGCAACCAAAGGAGCGCGAGAGCATATCTTCCTGCACCAAGCGAGGCGTGGAAGGTGTCTCTGTGTACCTTATCGATGCCGCTGTTTGAAAGCTTATACATCATCTCGCCTGAGGGAATTATGCCGTCCGCACCGATCTCCTCGGCGGCTCTATTGTATGAAGCAACGATTTTTTCAAGCATATCCGCGCTCTTTTCAAATTTGAGCTCGTTTATAAGTCTGTTGCTGCCCTCCTCATAAGCCCAGGTCTGCTGGAGCATGAGCTTTGCTCTGGGTGCGCACTTGCGGATATACGCCGCAAGCTCCTGAATATAGGGCTCGTAGTACTTATCGTAGAATGGCGCCTGATGGCTTACCTGCTGGATAGTGATAACATCCCAATGAGAGCACAAAAGCGCCTCCGAAAGAGATACCATAAATCCGGTTCTGACACCGTTAAAATCAAGATAGTATTTCTTCTCTCCCGAAAGCATATTCTGATAGTGCCATTCAAGAGGACATCCGCCTATCATAAGATTGGCTACGTCTATCTTTACACCCGAGCGGAGCGCCGCTTGATTAAGGTAGCGCGTTGCATCCTCCGAAAAGCTATTGCCTATTGCTAAAATTCTCATTTTGCTTTCCTCTCTTACTCAGCCTTTGCCGCCTTGTCAAGACGGCTGTTTCTGATATAAATAACGAGATCCGCACCAACCATTATGAGGTTGAGGCAATAGAAAAATATTACATACCAATGCTCTCCTAAATAGCTTGCATCATTAACAACATTCACCATTTTAGATGCAATACCTGCTATGTAACCAAAGAAAATGAGGAGCAGGAAAAGAAGGCTTTTTCCCTTCGTTGTTCTTGCTTTCCAAGATTTCATTACGTTGAACGGCCATGATGCTCCAAAGCTTACGACCATGATAATTTCAAGAATTTTTGCCATTTTGTTTTCACCTTTCTTTTTGTATATTAAGGAAACATCCTACTTTAGCTTATATTTTAGCATTTTCTCGCTTTATTGTAAATAATGAAATAAAATATAGTTACTATAACTTGACAGTTATAGTAAAAAGGTGTATAATTTATACATCTCTAACACATCGGAGGAATTTATGGAGCTTTTACAGCTTAGATACTTTTGTGATGCGGCGCAAACGCAGAACTTTTCACATACCGCAAAGCACTTTCTCGTTCCCACCTCGAACATTTCCCAATCGGTTAAAAGACTTGAACGAGAGCTTGGTGTAGAGCTTTTTGAGCATAGGGCAAACAAGATAATATTAGCGGAGTCAGGTAGAATTTTTTATGATAAGGTGCGCTTGGCACTTGACACGCTTGACGAGGCAAAGCGAGAGGCAGGAAAAGGCGGTATCGGGCAGAATAAAGAGATCAAGCTGCTCGTTTTCTGTAACCGAAGACTTATCATGGACGCGATAGAGACATTTAAAAAAGCGCGTCCCGACGTAAGCTTCGTTATACGGCACGAGCTTGAGGCGGATATTGAATACGATCTGCTCATTTCCGATAAAGCCCCCTACGGATACTCACAAAAATTCGATCTTGCCGAGGATGACATTCTCGTAGCAATAGGAAAAGATAATCCTTTGGCATACAAGGATCCACTTCTCGTTTCCGATCTGAAAAACGAGCGCTTTATCACTATGCCGCGCGGAAGAAGCCTTTATACGCTGACAAATTCGATATGCCTTGAAGCGGGATTTACTCCAAGCATTTCTATTCTCACCGATGACCCAAGCTATATACGCAAGCAAGTTGAACTCGGGCTTGGAATTGCCTTTATCCCCTCATGCTCATGGAAAGGACTCTTCTCCGACAAGGTCGTACTGCGCAGCATTGGAAGCATAAAAAGAAAGACCTACGTTTTCTTGCCTCCAACGCCAAAGCACAGTACAGCTGTAAACGAATTTCTCGGTTGCCTTGGGATATGATAAAAAATACCGACTCACACAATGTGTGAGTCGGTATCTAATTATTTATACCTTTGCGCAAACCGCAACCTTTGCGGTGTAGCTCTCAACGTCGAGAACAGTCTCGCCGTCCACCTGAAGCGCGCAGGGTCTGTCAAACATAACAGTGATCTCGCGACCCTCTATTACGTCAATGTATTTTTTATGCTTGACATGCTTTCCCTTGAATATTGAGGGGAATATCAGGAACGTGAGGAGTCTGCACGATCCATGCCAAACTACCAAAGAAAGCTTTTCGTTGTTTTCTCTGCTCTGCTCGGGGGCTGCGTTCATTCCACCTCCGTAGTAGCGTCCGTTCATTGCAGGGGCAATCCAAACCTTTTCATATTTGCGCTCTACTCCGTCAACAATTACCGTTGCGTTTCTTGCATCGAATTTCCCAAACACGCCCTTGATAGCAATAGATCCGTAATTGATCTTCACACCGGGCTGCTCTGCGCGAAGCTTATCTCCGACCTCACAGCAATATCCGTCGATACCGTATCCAATTGCGTTCAGGAACTTATAGCTCTTGCCCTTTACCTCAACCACGGGAAGATCCTTGAGGTATTTTTTGATAGAAACCGGTGCCGCTTCTCTTTCAAGAGAAATGTCCTTTGCAAAATCGTTTCCGCTTCCGCTTGCGTAATACAGAATGTCGTTTTCAACCTCAATTCCATCGGTGTCGTTTATAAATCTATTAAGAGTTCCGTCTCCGCCGCAAATGATTACGGTGTCTTCACTCTCAAGACTTGAAAGTATCTCTTTGTATCCCTGAGTCATGTCGCAAAGAACAGCGTTTTCTCCGATATCGGATGCAAGCTTGTTTACCGCCTCCGCACTTCTTCCGTTATTTGCGAGTGGATTGTAAAGCAGGTATGCCTTTGACATTTTTCGTCCTCCCTTTTCTGTCGAGCCGCAAAACGGCTATTTTCAACATAATTTATGGGAAGATTATACAACCTGAATGTTAATTGAATGTTAAGTTAACGCAAAAAATGCGTTTTTTCCTCTTTTTACATCAAAAGCAGCTCCTCATAAAACGAAGAGCTGCTTTATTTTATTTTTTATAGAAGGTATTTCCTCCGATAAATTCCCTTACTATGCTCGTAGGGGGGATCTCGTCGTCAACGTCATCCGCAACGTGGACAAAGTTGAGCACCTTTACCATTGCTCTGACCTCGTCGTAGTACTCCTCCTCGGGCTGTACCGCCGAGAGCAATGGGAAAATTGCCTTTTTGATCACGGCAAGCTCATAGAGAGTTGAGCTGTTGAAGATAACGTCTGCGTTCTCCTGGAACGGATATATCCATCTTTCCTCTCCGCGGCGAACCGAATTCCACATTGAAAGCGTACGCGCGACAGATGCGTTTCTCGTTGCGTAATCGCGCACCGTTCTTCTCAAAAGGCGAAGATAGCTTGACGGGATACGGTTATGGTCGTCAAGATTCAGCGGAAGAAGCGGCGTTACGTAAAGCCTGAACACGGCATTCTTATCAAGATCCTCGGGGAGAAGCATTGGGTTAAGACCGTGGATTCCCTCAACGATAATGACCGAGTTTGCTCCAAGGCGAAGCTTGTGACCCGTCCATTCGCGCTTACCCGTTTTGAAATTAAAGGACGGAAGCTCGACCTCCTCGCCCTTGAAGAGCGCATCGAGATGCTTGCCGAAAAGCTCGGTGTCTATCGTTTTTATGTGCTCGAAATCTATCGATCCGTCAGGCTCCGGGTCTATAAGATCCCTATCGATATAATAATCGTCAAGGCTCATAAGGATCGGCTTTTTGCCGTGGACTCTCAGCTGTGTGGCAAGTCTGTTTGCAGAGGTCGTCTTGCCCGACGAGCTGGGACCCGCAAGCATTACCGCCTTTGCTCCGCGCTCGCATATCATATCCGCGATCTTGGAGAATTTCTTTTCGTGCAACGCCTCATTGACACGGATGAGCTCTCTTATCTTGCCCGAATCAACAAGCTCATTGAGATCCGCTACGGTTTCGCACTCCATAAGCTCTCCCCAATTTTTGCCCTCTACGTAGACCGATTTGAGATTGGGCTGACTGCGGTATGCCGCCACCTTATCGGGATTTTTGGAATCGGGATATATGAACATAAAGCCCTCGCTTTCGGGGATTATGTCCCACGTTCTCAAAAATGCGGTCGTGGGCGCCATCTCGCCGTAAAAGTAATCCGAAAACTCGCCGTATTCGTAAATATCAAGCGTTGGGAACTCTCTGTAAGAGAGCAATCTTGCCTTGTCTCCCTGCCCTGTTACGGCATAATGCTTAAGCGCATCTACCGTTGGAATACGGCGGCGAACAAGGGGGATATTCTCGCTTACGATCTCTCTTACCCGTGCCTTAAGCCTCTCGGCAGAAAAATCATCGGCTCCCGCGATCTTAACGTACAGCCCCGATCCGAGCGTGAAGCTCATCTTCGCCTTTGCCTTGGGGTAAAGCTGACCTAATGCCAAAAAGAGGACGAACTGCGCTGTTCTTGTATAAACCTCCTGCCCTGTGGGATCCTTATAACGAAGCAGTCTGACCACTCCGCCCGATGCCGCCATTGCGCGGCGCGTTGATTCTCTGTCGGGAACAACGTCCTTTTGGCGCACAGGAACGTAATTGAGCGTAAAGACCTCTCCCGCGATCTTTGCGGCGATGGGGTCGCTTGAAAGCTTGCCTTGTACAAGTCCAAGCTCCTTTACAATGTCAAGTAAGGATTGACCCGGCTTTGCCGTGGTGCAATATCCGTCTATAATAAGTTTCATAATTTTTCCTTTCCGTCCAAGCCAAGCTGAAGACGCATTTTATATACATTATATTCGCCGTTTTCTTTTTTATTTCCTCTTTTCGGCGAAGCTCAGAGCGTTTTTACCATTTTTTCTCCCATTTTCTCAAATCCCATTGCCTCAAGATAATCGTTGTGCATAGGAACGCTCGGAGAAGCGACGATGGTTTTTATTCCGTACTCCTTAAGATAATTGAAAAGGAATTTGGCAACCGATCGGTCGCGGTATTTTTTTGATACGTAATCGATTTCAACGTTGACCTCATTGCCATTTTTCTCTCCTATGAGTATGCCTATCGCCTCTGTCTCGTTATAGACCACGAACGCCTGTCTCTCGCCGGTGTGATCGGGATCAAAGCTTGGGAAGAATAGCTTTATGTCGTCAAGATAGTAATCGACGAAGTATTTTACGTTTGCATCTCGGCTGTCGGCTTCAACCGCGATAAGCTCCCTTTTGACCTTATTGAATCTTATCAGCTGTACGGCGTTGATGATAAAGAGTCCCACGTTAAGGATCACCACGGGCCATGTGTTTGACAGCGCGGCGTAGATCGCGCTCACGACAGATCCCGACATATTTACCAGCCTCAGCTTCTTTACCGAGGTCATCATCATAGACAAAAGAACGAGCAGTGTGCCAAAGTATCCGAATATTTCAAGCCAAATCATTGTTTTCTCTCCTTTAATGCTGTTTTCCCGCAGACAATAAAAAAGGCTGACTGCGGTGTCTTACCGGTAGTCAACCATTAACGGTGGTTTGTAGAAACGTCTGCCCATATTGCAGTCATATACCAATCAATCTAATACTTTACTTATCTATGTTATTTTAGCACAATATGTGCAATTTGTCAATAGCTTTTATAATATTTTTGGCAAAAATTCCACAAAATAACCAAAAAGCATACCAAAAAAACTCTTTCGGTATGCTTTTGATGATATTGTACTTAGATTTCGGGGATTTCGACAAGCTCTCCTCCCCGCTTTGACGATTCAAGCGCCATTATACCCGGCAGAGACATTTCTATCGCTCTGTCGACACCGATCGGAGACGGGCGATCGAAGCGGATACACTCCACAAAATCTCCGAGCATCTTTATCTCGCCTCTGCCTCTTGTCTCCTCCTCGCCCTCCGACATAATGCTGATCGGGATCTCAAGCTTTCTGTAAAGGCTTCCGTCAACCTCCCGCAGTGATGCGTAGCTCATCGCCTCCTCGAGCGGCTTTGTGTTGTCGTTTTCTATGCTTCCCTCTGTTCCGATTATCATATATCTGTGTCCGTATCCGCAATATGCGTCAAAGACTATGAGAATTCTTATAACCGCGCCCTTTTCGGTTCTGAAGAGCGCGATCGCGTTCTTTTTTATCTCGTTATACGGACTGCACTCCACGTCGGGTATCATACAGGTGACGCTTACGCATCTGTCCTCTATTATGTCAAGCAGGGGGCCTAAGGAGTGAGTAAGATATTTTACAGACTGATAGTTATATCTCCAATGCGTTTTGTCTACTGCCTCCCCATCCTTCTTTCTCCAATCCATGCCGTGCAGATAAGCTCCCTCCGCATAGATCGCTCTGCCGAGCATTCCGTCGCGGTACATCTGTCTCCAGGTTTCAAGAAAAGCCCAATAGCAGCAGTTTTCAGCCAGCATATACTTTAATTCGGGGTGGCTGTTGACGCATTCCTTAAGCGCTCTTACCTCCTCTATTGAATCAATAGCGGGGATCTCGCTTATGACGTGCTTTCCTGCCTCCATCGCTTTTATAACGAGCGGAACGTGATAATCCGCATCGGTTGCGATATACACCGCATCGATGTCACTTTCAAGCATCTTGTCAAAGTCGGAATATTCCCAAACGGTATAATCTTTTCCGTGCTTTTTCATTTCGTCCGCTAATTTTTTCCTTGCGGCTTCAAGTCTGTCGGGTCGCTTATCGCATATTGCAGAGAGCATAGCATCCTCGCGCCTTATCAAGCATTTCGCAATCATGCCGCGATTAAGTCCCACGACACCGAATTTTATTATCTCTTTTACCATAATCCGCTTCTCCGTAAAACATATGCGTCACCGTTCAATTTTCGCTCAGCGCATAATTTGATAATTTATTTTAACACTTTTTTTTTGCTTTGTAAATGGATTTTTTCCTTATATAATGGAAAAATTCCAAAAGCACTTGATTTTTTCCATAAGATAGTGTATTATAAGCTTATGAAATCACGAAAGGATGGTGAGATAAATGAGCGAAAGCATATGTCGGTTTATACCCAAAAACGAGGGGCGCAATGACCTTCAGATAATTCATTTCGTGTATGAGACCGAACACAAAAAGCTAAAACAGCCCTTTATCCGTCCGTTTTATTACATATATCTGATCACAGAGGGCTCTGCAACGCTCCAAATACTTGGAAAAACCTTTTCGCTCTCCGCGGGCGACATATTCTTTACCTGCCCCGGCGTTCAGTACGAGATAACTTCAAGCAGTGAGCTCAGATACCTTTATATAAGCTTTGTCGGATCGTCGGTCAAGCTTCAATTCGAAAACCTCGGAATGAAGCAAAGCGAGCCGGTTTACCGCGGTCTTGAAAGCATTACAGATTTTTGGTTTTCTGCAATTTCGCGCGTAAATCAGAAAAACGCGGCAATTATTTCGGAATCGGTGCTTCTCTACACCCTCTCGCTCCTTGCGTGCAACGTTGAGCCGAGTGACAAGAAATCCACCGAGAGCACGCGCTTTGATATGATCTTGAATTACGTCAACGAGAATTATCGCGATTCCGCGCTTACGCTTTGCAAGGTTGCAGACATTTTCTCATATACCGAGAAATACGTTTCCTCTCTTTTCAAAAAGCATATGGAAACGGGATTTAACAAATACGTCAATTCAAGACGTATAGATCACGCCTTACATCTTATAGACAAGGGTTGCCAATCTGTAAGAGCCATCGCAAGCGAGTGCGGCTTCAGCGATGCCTTGTATTTTTCAAAGGTGTTTAAGAAAAAGACCGGCATTACACCCACCGAAATGATCCAAAATAAATAATGAAAGCCCCGACAGAGAGAATTTTGCTTTCTCTGTCGGGGTAATTTTTAAAATTCGATGTCTGCAAGCTCGGAGAAATCGTTTATATAAAAATCGGTTATAGCGCGAATCTCGTCGGCATATTCGCGCGAGGATTCGTCAAAGACTCCCGCAACCTTCATTCCCGCCTTCTTTGCGGTGGCATCAGCATTGAGGTTATCGTCAAGGAAGAGTATCTCATCAACGCGCGCGCCTATTTTCTCTGCCGCCATCTTATATATCTCGGGATCCGCCTTTGTCGTATTGAAATCGTCGCACGACCACACGTTTTTAAATAGGTCGTATATGCCGAGCCTTTTGAGGCAGGGGTCAAGAGAGCTGTGAGGGCTTGCAGTAAGAACGTGCAGACCGTCTCCGCGCGCGGAAAGTGTCCTGAGCGCATCTATAACGTATGGCTTTGCCATGATCGTTGTCTCATACGCCTCTGTCATATAGGCGAGCATCTTTTCAAGTATCTTCTCCTTTTCCATCTTAACTCCGATGGTGATATAATACTCTGCTGCGCCCTTGAGCCCAAGAGGGGTGATGATCTTTACTATATCGTCTCCGTAGCTTATATTGTTCTCGTCAAGTATTCTCAGCATAGCGGATATATACGTGGGCATTGAATCAACAAGTGTACCGTCGAAATCAAAAAGATAATTTTTCACGTTTTCAAATTCCTTTCTTGCACTATTACATAATGAAAAAAGTGCTATTTTCTTGTTAATCAAGATACTATAAAGACCGAGGTCATAGCGATCCCGGCCCTGATTTAACAGAGTCCACTAATCCCCTTCGCTCGGTCAATTATAGCATATCACGTTTACTATCAAAAATCAACCCTTTAGGTAAATTTTTTTAAAATATGTTTCAAAACAATTTTTAGAAACAGGTCAGACATCCGATGCGGATTTGTCAACAGATTCTGAAGAAAAAGTTTCCGAAATGCGCAAAAACGACATCGTTGACTTCGAGCTGAACGCGGACGGAGAGGTTAAGGACGAATAAAGAAAAAGGGAGTGTCCTGTCAGTGATAGCCCAGCAAGCAAGGTTGGGTAATATAACAGAGGCATCCCTCAATGATAGTATAGCGCGTTTTAAACAATCTGTCAACAGTTTTAAGAAAGAAAATAAAATAAATTACGACATCGTTGACTTCGAGCTGAACGCAGATGTAGAGGTTAAGGACGAATAAAGAAAAAGGGAGTGTCCTGTCAGTGATCGCCCAGCAAGCGAGGCTGGGAAATATAACAGAGGCATCCCTCAGTGATAGTATAGCGCGTTTTAAACAATCTGTCAACAGTTTTAAGAAAGAAAATAAAATAAATTACGACATCGTAGACTCCGAGCTGAACGCGGACGGAGAGGATGGTAGCGGCTTCGAGTCGCTACGAATTCTACGCCATAAAACCAATGACCGTGTCACGGACACGGTCATTGGTTTTATGGTGCACCTTCAGGGACTCTGAACCATTGCGTGTGCCTATATTCTGTTTTTTTCTGCACTCCTTCAGCACACGCTGAATACCGCCGCTGGCGGTAGCGGCTTCGAGTCGCTACGAATTCTACGCCATAAAACCAATGACCGTGTCGCGGACACGGTCATTGGTTTTATGGTGCACCTTCAGGGACTCGAACCCGGGACCCACTGATTAAGAGTCAGTTGCTCTACCAACTGAGCTAAAGGTGCATTTTTTGCAACGTAGGTATTATATCACAGCAAGCTTTATTTGTCAACACTTTTTTTCATTATTTTTAAATTTTTCGCATTTTTCTTTTCAATTATACAATGTGATTGATTTTCTCTCGGTTTTATGTTATAATATTCTCAAATCACGACAGGAGAGAATTTTATGTCATTTCTCTATTTTTTGGAGGGAATAAGAAATCCCGTTCTCGATTTTCTATTCTCTGTTATCACCCTTTGCGGTGACGAGACCGTATTTATGGCGGTCGGCTTGATATTTTTCTGGTGCGTCTCCAAATCGCAGGGCTACTATCTGCTCTGTACAGGCTTTATCGGAACTGTAATAAATCAATTCTTGAAGATAGTTTGCCAAGTGCCGCGCCCCTGGGTCAAGGATCCCCAATTTACAATAGTCGAATCCGCGCGTGAGGCCGCTTCGGGCTACTCCTTCCCCAGCGGACACACTCAAACCTCGATCTCGCTTTTCGGCGGCGTGGCAAGAGCAAACAAGCACACCGCTCTTCGAATCGTTTCGATCGCCTTTTGCGTGCTTGTTCCCCTTTCAAGAATGTATCTCGGTGTTCACACTCCTGCAGACGTTCTTGTTTCAACTCTTATCGCTCTCGTTCTTGTTTTTGCGGCTTATCCGCTCTTTATGAAGGCGACCGGGTCACCAAAGCTCATGTACTGCATTCTCTTTGCACTGACAGTGATCATGGCGGCTTATCTTGTCTTTATCAGCTGCTATCAGTTCCCTGCAAGCGTTTACGCCGAGGAAAATATTGAAAACCTTATCAGCGCACGCAAAAACGGCTTTACACTGATGGGCTGCATGCTCGGCTTCCTCGCCGTTTACACCGCTGATATCAAGCTTACGAAATTTGAAACGAGCGCAGTATGGTGGGTACAGATAATAAAGGTAGTGGGCGGACTCGGCGCAGTTCTCGCAACCAAGGAGCTTCTCAAAATACCGCTCGACATAATTATGCCCGCGGCCGAAAACTCATGGGCGCGACTTATCCGCTATTTCATGGTAGCTGTGGTCGGCGGAGTTCTCTGGCCTATGACCTTTAAGCTTTTCAATAAGCTTTCCAAAAATAAATAAAGAAAAGCAGGCACAGCCTGCTTTTATTATTTATTTGCATACTCCGGATAATATCCGCCGAGGTCGTCGACAAAATACAAGGGAGACTCCTCCATTTTTTTAAGAACCTTTTCCTTAAGCACGGCGGCATCGTAAAGAACAGCATCCGCTCCGTGTATTACGCCTCTCTTGTAGTCCACACCCTCGCAAAGCACGTCGACCGCTCTCTCATATCTTTGCGCGACAACGCCATCGGGACGGACAAAATTGTGCCTTCTTACACGGCGCGTATATTTCTCGCCCTCCGCATTTACAATCGTGAACTCTTGGTGATCGCGAAGCGCATATATCGCGTTCGCATCCTCCTCAAGCGCATGCATAAAGGAATTATGAGACAGGTGGCATCCGAGCATCAGTATCTTTGCTCTGACCGATGCCAATTTCCTATACGGTGAGTGTATTCCCATAGGGGTATCGTCCTCCTCCTCGCCCTCTATAAGCGTTTGAAGAAGCGCGCCCCTGATTCCGACCGAGTGCGTGGGGTGATTTGTTCTGTAAACGCCCTCGCAATGTCTGAAGGTCTCTGAAAGGAGTCCTACGCACGATGGGGTCTCCTTGTTTGAAAAAAAGCTGTCATTGTAAGAGGTACGGTAGGTAAATGTCGGGAAAATGAGTGTGCCGCTCTCGCCTATCGCGTCCGACATTGCTTTTATAACGCACTCTGCGCCCCCCTCGACGTATCCCATCGATTTCATCGAGGAATGCACCACAAGCACGTCTCCCTCGCCAATTCCCATCTTTTCGAGGTCTGCTCTTAATATATTATAAGAAGAATTCATGTTTTTTCCTCACATATGCTTAATTTTTACTAATTATAGCACATAGAGTCGGTCATGTCAATAGAAAAAAGAACAGAGGCTCTCGCCTCTGTTCTTTTTTCTATATTACTTGCTGTACTTTGCAATAACAGCCTTAACGCCCTCGATAACCTTCTCGATATGGCACTTCTCCCACGAAGGATGGAGGAAGAGCGATACGGTCTGGTCGCGGAGGCTCTTTGCTACGGGGCAAAGCACCTTGGAGTAGTCAACCGACTTGGGATCGGTATATTCCTTTGACTTGAAGGGGAACCTTGCATCTCCAAAGCCGATACCGTCCTGGTATGCCTGCTCAAGGTAGCTCTCAGGCCAGAGAATACCGCTGCAAGGAATGCCCATTCCGATGAGCTCCTTGATGAATTCCTTAGCGGTGATGCTTACTACGTCAAGGTCGATAAGAATAGGATACCACCAGTAAGAGTTGCGGCGCTCCTCGGTATTTACGGGGATAGCCTTGATTCCCTTCAATCCGCCGAGTGCCTTGTCGTACATAGCGGCGTACTCAAAGCGGCGAGCGAGGTTCCAATCGTCAAATCTGCGAAGCTCGCAAAGACCGATCATAGACTGCATCTCTGTCATACGGTAGTTAAATCCAACGCGACGGTGGATGTAAGGAAGCTTCTCCTCAAGAGCGAGCATGTTCATACGGGTGCGAACGTCGTATCCGTGGTCACGGAAGGAACGGCACTCCCAAGCGAGATCGTCGTTATTGGTGATAACCATACCCCCCTCACCACCGGTGGTGAAGTGCTTGGACTGGCAGAAGGAATAGCATCCAACTGCGCCTCCAAGTCCTACCATGGTATCCTTGTACTTACCGCCGATACACTGTGCGCAGTCCTCAACTACGAAGAGATTGTGCTTCTTCGCGATCTCAAGAATGGGACCCATATCTGCAACGACACCGTAGAGGTGAACTACTACGATAGCCTTTGTTCTCTCTGTGATAAGTGACTCGATGCACTTGGGATCAAGGGTATGATCCTCTGTTACGTCTCCGAATACCGGGATTGCTCCTGCCTGAACTACTGCAAAGGAGGATGCGATGAATGTGTAGGAAGGAACGATAACCTCATCTCCGGGGCCTACGCCGAGAGATGCAAGCGCGATGTGAAGCGCCGCGGTTCCGTTTGTGCAGGAAATTGCAGCCTTGGCACCTGTCCACTTTGCAAACTCCTCCTCAAACTGCATTCCAACCTTACCGGTCCAGTAGTTTACCTTTCCGGAAAGCAATACCTTTGATACCTCCTCGGGTACCTCGGGAGCAAACTGGGGCCAACCGGGGAAGCCGATCTCCTCGACGCCCGAGCCATTCATTACAAGATCTTCATTTTTGTTAGCCATGATTTTTTACCTCTCTGAATATCTAAAATTATCTGCCTTCCTGCATCTCTTTTACAGACTCAAGAACAGCGTCTGCCATGTACTCGATCTGATCCTTGGAAAGACCGTAGAGCGGCAGGTGTGTAAATCTCTTGTAGAAGACCTCCTCACAGTTAGGACAGGTCTTTGCGATCTCGTCGGAATCATATCCCATATCCTGAACTATCTTGAAGCGATAAAGAGGTCCGAAGTGAGCGATCTGTGTAACGCCCTTTGCCTCAAGCTTTTTCTTGAGAATCTGAACGTCTCCGCCTGCCTTTGCAGGGTCGATCTGGAGAAGGTAGAGGTGGTATGTGGGCTTTACGTCCTCGCTGTCAAGAAGCTGAGGCACGATAGCATCGTTCTCTGCAAATCTCTTTGTGAGATACTCTGCTGCCTCGCGTCTTGTCTTAATGATCTCCTCATTACGCGAGATCTGAAGCGAGAGACCAAGTCCCTGGATCTCGGTGGTGGAGGAGTTGCCGGGAACAAAGGGGTGCTCCTTACCCGGAATGGGAGTGATATTATAGAGCCAATCCTTTATAGGACACGAGAAATCAAGTCCGAGGAAGCGCGCTCTCTTCATATGAGGTGTGTATCCGGGGATAGAGGTACAAAGAATACCGCCCTCACCGAAGGATGTGATATTCTTAACCTCATGCATTGAGAATGCACCGAAATCACCGATAGTTCCGATCATTCTGCCCTTGTACATTGCGCCGAATGCGTGTGCGGCGTCCTCAAGAACCAAAATGTTGTTCTTCTTTGCGAGCTCGAGAATAGGATCGAGGTCAACGGGGTATCCGCCGATATGTACGGGAACGATCATCTTTGTCTTGGGTGTGATCTTTCTTGCAACGTCTGCGGGATCCATATTGATAGTTCTGGGATCAACGTCCGCGAAAACGAGCTTACAGCCGATAGCAAGAGGATATGCCATTGTTGCAACGAAGGTGATAGCGGGAACGATTACCTCGTCTCCAGCCTTGAGGTTTGCATACTTGTATGCGATCTCAAATCCTGCGGTTGCGTTTGTAACAAAGGTTGCGGACTCAGTCTTAAGATACTCATTACAAGCATTCTCTGCCGCCTCTACCTTGCTACCGAGCGAAAGCTTTCCGGGAGGTGTTGCAAGCGCATCAAGCTTCTTAACCTGCTGCCATACTGCTTCAAGTGCGTCATCGTATTCCTTTCCCTCTCCCTGCATAAGGAAGCGGATTATCTCCATAAGGTCCTGAACGTTGTAGTTCTCGCCGACCGCTGCCCACGGAACTCTCGTAGCGCCTGTGTTATAGCGGAAATCTGTAGTTTGCTTTCCCATAAACAATTCTCCTTTAATTTTTTGTTTTTAACAAAACGCACAGAGCGGCGTTATATGCGTGCTGTTCTGCGAACAAAATCCATGCAATTTTACGTCTCTATGTCGTTTTTTTAGTGCGGAAAAGAGCAAACGTATGCGCAATAAGTGAATAATCAGCTAAATTTTTAAAATATTTTCGCATACTATTGCTTTTCTACTTATTATATGATACAATATTTTCATAAAAATGTATTTAGCGGAATGTACGAATTATTTATCATTTTGTCCGCAAGAGGTTTTCAAGCTATGGATTTTGAACTGAAACGCATTAAAAGAGAGATAGAAATAGAGGGATTTCACAGCCTTTATTACTATAATTTCGACAAGCATTTCTCTCACGTTCCCGAAAAACACGATTTTTGGGAGATGATATACATTGACTCCGGAGAGATCGATGCTATAACCGATGGACTTGGCGAAACGGTCACGCAGGGGCAGGTGCTTTTTAACAAACCGAACGAGCTTCACGCGCACATTTCCAACGGAAAGGTGTCAAACAATATGCTCGTCATCTCCTTCACCTCACACAGCCCTGCCATGAGCTTTTTCGACCACAAGCTATTCACGCTTGACAAAACTCAGAAAACGCTCCTCTCGCTATTCATGAATGAGGCAAAGATCGCCATGGGAGAGATCTCCGGCGACTTTGAAAACAAAAACCCGATAGACTTCACCAACGCGCCCTTTGGATCTGTTCAGCTTCTCGAATGTTATTTTATCGAATTTTTGTTGATATTAAAGCGAAGCAACGACGAGGCGGTAAGGGTCGTAACCAAGACCGAGAGCACACTTGAGCTGGCGCGAAGCGCGATTGCGGGTCTTATGGTCGACTATCTTAAAAATAACGTTTATCAAAACGTCACTCTGAAGGATCTCTGCCAAAAATTCTATATGGGAAAGACACAGCTTTGCAAGATATTCAGCAGCTATGCGGAACAAGGGCCTATTGAATATTTCCTCGACCTCAAAATTGAGGAATCAAAGCGGCTTTTATGTCAGGAAAAGCATTCGATAAGCAAGATATCCGATCTTTTGGGCTATTCCTCGATTCACGCATTCTCCCGCGCCTTTAAAAATGCCGTTGGGCTATCCCCAAACGAATACCGAAAGAAATATAAGGAATCAAACGAATAAAAAAACACCGCGTTCTCTGCAACACGGCGCTTTTGATATACACAAGCATCAAGTAAAAATGGGCTGAAATTCAGCCCATTTATTTTTCACTTTTCGTTTTTGTAAATTTCCTTGAAATACTTGTAGGTGTCAACCTTCAACTCGCCGCAAGCAGCCTCGTCGCAAGCAATTATGCCGTCCTTGTGGAGCTGAAGCGCGCTGATAGTCCACGCATGGTCAACGCCACCCTCTACGCAATGACGAAGTGCGCGAGCCTTGTTGTGTCCGCTGATAAGAAGCAACACCTGCTTGGAATCGCAAACAGTACCAACACCGACAGAAAGCGCGGTCTTCGGAACCTTGTTAACGTCGTTTCCAAAGAAACGGGAGTTTACGATCAAGGTATCCTCGGTAAGAGCGCGAACTCCGGTTCTGGAGGTCAATGACGTGAAGGGCTCATTGAAAGCGATATGTCCGTCAACGCCGCTACCGCCAAGGAAAAGGTCGATCCCGCCGTAGAATGCTATCTTGTCCTCGTAACGCTGGCACTCAGCCTCAAGATCCTCTGCCATGCCGTTAAGAATGTTTACGTTCTCTGCGGGAATGTCTATATGATTGAAGAAATTATCGTGCATGAAGTACCAGTAGCTCTGGTCGTGCTCTCTGGGCAATCCAACGTACTCATCCATGTTAAAGGTAACTACATTCTTGAATGTGACCTTACCGGCCTTATTCATCTCGCTGAGTCTCTTGTAAACGCCAAGCGGAGAAGAACCCGTGGGCAGACCGAGAATAAACGGACGGTCTTCCTTATGGTTGTTGATGGCATCAGCAATATGCTGCGCTGCCCATTCGCTCATCGCATCGTAATTGTCTTTGATAATTAGTTTCATGTTTTTATCTCCTTATAAATAAGATTTTCAAACTACTATTATTATATCACTTTTGAACCGCTTTGTAAAGGTTAGATAAAAAAAGATTTTGGAATATATTTGGAAATTAGAATACCCAACTTTACATCTATATTATATCAAAGGCAAAATAATGTGTCTACCAAGTAAACTTGGAATTTTTTAAAGACAACTGACAAGTGTAATTTGCATATGAAAAAATCCGCATCAAAGCATTACAATCCTTTGACACGGAATTTTATATTGATATCTTATTCTATTTCCATTTCCCCATTGATTCACGGCGCTCTTGCTCTTTTCTGTCAGCTTCATCTTTAAGACGTTGTTGTTTCTTTTCTCTTAAATTCTTGATAACAGGCGGAACAACAATAACAATTATGATAGCAAACAACCTGAAAGTTGTCCATCCAAGAGCTTGCAAAAGCGCAGAAGGTGAAGGAGCCAAAAAAAGAGCATCGCGTTAGAGCATCACTCTAAAGGACAGTTTTCAAAAATACGGCATATCTCGAAAAAGGTATGCCGTATTCTGCGTTTGTGGACACAAATGCAGTGCTTGTCAGGAAAATTGACAAGGCATAGATGAACGTAAAAAAAGTCTCCCTTGTGTAAAGGGAGACTTTCTCACATCTCGGAAGGTAATTTTACATATTAAGTAGTTTTTGGTACAACAAACTTTCTTCCTTGATATTGATCTTTATTTTTATCTTATTGGCAAATTGAACTATAACATTTCTATATGTGCCATCAAAAACAATTTTATATCGATTGTGATAAATTGGGGCGCTGCGATAATGTGACCCCATTGAAAATCCTGTTTCAACAATATCCTTGCGATAACGCTTTTGAGCAGGGCACAATGTAATATGCACCACCTTATCGAAAAATGCCCAAACGATATGCTTTTTAATGCCGTTTATGAGCCACATCATGAATACAGTCGACCAAAATAAAACTGAAAATATAACGCATGCGACAATCGTGCAAAGAACAAACGACAGAATTTTAATGATAAACATTATTTTGTACCACTATTTGATCCGCCTTGACAAGCAGGACATTTCTTCAAATGAATGTCCGAACCATTAGCCAGGTATTCGTACAGACAGTCTTCGCAACGCATCCGATAGAACCATTGACCGTGATCTGTTCCACGCTTTTCTGTTCTTCCCAAATTTACTTGACCGTATCTATTTTTATAGTTAACTGCTGTTGAATAATTTTTAGGATTTTTAAATTTATCTGCACTCATCATAATATCTTCCTTAATATTTTTCCACAAAAAAACCAATTGATTGGAATTTACTTCAAACACCTTACCATGCGACTTTTCATCATCAAACTTCATTTGTGCGAAATTATTTGCAAAGGTTGCAACATACTCATCGGGATAATTTTCTTTATCGCTACAACGAAGCATTAGTTCAGGGTAGGTAACAGAACCCTTTTCATCTAATAATTGCAAATATGCGCGAATGATCTTGCTCGGTACAACCATTGGTTTTGATGCCCATTTAGGTATCTTATGAATAGCTTTTTCAAAGTTTTTGTTCGCATTGCTTCCTTGAAATTCCGTTTGATAAATGGATGCAGTCTGTGAAAAAGTTTGTACGATATATGCCTTTATCAAGCTTTCTAAAACGGTGTCTTTGTTTTCTCCTGTAAGTTGTAACGCCATATCAAAGCGTGCAGATAAGTCATCGCTAATTTCAAAAGTAAGTTTCATCTTTCTCACCTCCAATAACAGTATACCACATAAAAATTAGTTTGTCAATACTAAATTACTAAGATACTAAATTGTTTTTAAACCCACCGAGAACTTTGTTCGAGGTGGGTTTGTGGTTTATTGTTGAATTGAGCTTCAAAAACTGTCCTTAACGGTACACAGCATTTGCGATGCTCTTTTTGATGGGGCTTGAACCTAACGACAAAACGCTCGCTCCGCGAGCTTGCCGATGGCTCAGGCGCCATCGCCCATAATCCGCGCAAGCGCGGAGATGGGGTGTTGGCATAAAAGCAAACAAAAAAGCCAAAACAAAAGCACCGCGATTGCGGTGCTTTGTTTTTGGCTCCCCCTGTTGGGCTTGAACCAACGACCCCATGATTAACAGTCATGTGCTCTACCGACTGAGCTAAGGAGGAATGTTGCTTTTTTCATACTCTCCGATTAACAGGAGGAATATGTTTTAAAATGGCAAACAGCTAAATCTATAAAGACTTAGCTGTTTATGTTGGCGATGAGCTATTTTCCCGGCTCGTCTCCAAGCAAGTATCTTTGCCTCAGCAGAGCTTAACTTCTGTGTTCGGAATGGGAACAGGTGGACCCTCTGCGATAAAAACACCAACTGTTAAGTCCGTTGTTCGCGGACTCTTTTATGTCAGCAATGAGCTATTTTCCCAACTCGTCTCCAAGCAAGTATCTTCGCCATAGCAGAGCTTAACTTCTGTGTTCGGAATGGGAACAGGTGGACCCTCTGCAATAAAATCACTGACTAAATGGTGCACCTTCAGGGACTCGAACCCGGGACCCACTGATTAAGAGTCAGTTGCTCTACCAACTGAGCTAAAGGTGCAAGTACCTTTCGGTAATCTCGACCAATCGAAAAAGGTAAACGGATGAGTTATCGAAACCGAAACTCAAACTTTCCTAATGAACTCCTATTAAAACCGACCGTAGCTATGGTCGGGTGTTGCCGGCAGGCGTGTCGTTGTCGACAACCGTTGCTCTGCAACTTAAGGAGGTTCAAGCCCTCGGTCTATTAGTATCGGTCAGCTGAATGCATTACTGCACTTACACCTCCGACCTATCAAACTTGTAGTCTGCAAGTGA
>JAZUBI010000014.1:0-6393 GCA_045638385.1 Eubacteriales bacterium | reverse complement strand
CATCCGTAAGAGAGTCTACACATTCCCCAAGATGGGTGAGAAGGCTTACTTCATCGCAATCCCCACTTCCGCAGGTACGGGATCTGAGGTTACTCCTTTCGCAGTTATCACCGACGAGAAGACCGGCGTTAAGTATCCTCTTGCTGACTACGAGCTGCTTCCCAACATGGCAATCATCGACACCGACTTCCATATGTCCGCTCCAAAGGGCTTGACTGCGGCTTCCGGTATCGACGCTGTAACCCACGCAGTTGAGGCATACGCTGCTATGCTCGCAACCGACTACACCGACGGTCTTGCTCTCCGCGCTCTCAAGGTAATCTTCGAGTACCTTCCCAGAGCTTACGACAACGGACTGACCGACGTTGAGGCTCGTGAAAAGATGGCTAACGCTGCTACGATGGCAGGTATGGCATTCGCAAACGCGTTCCTCGGTGTCTGCCACTCGATGGCTCACAAGCTCGGTGCTTTCCACCACCTCCCCCACGGCGTTGCAAACGCTCTGATGATCGAAGAGGTTCTCAGATTCAATGCTGCTGAGGCTCCTGCAAAGATGGGTACCTTCTCGCAGTACGATCATCCTCACACCCTTGCTCGTTACGCTGAGATCGCTGATTATCTTGGCATCAAGGGCGCAAACGATGAGGAGAAGCTCGAAGGCCTTATCAAGGCAATCAATGACCTCAAGGCTCGCGTAGGCATCAAGGAGACCATCAAGGACTACGGCATTGATGAGAAGGACTTCCTTGACCGTCTTGACGAGATGGTTGAGCAGGCATTCGATGACCAGTGCACCGGTGCGAACCCCAGATATCCTCTTATGAGCGAGATCAAGCAGATGTATCTCAACGCATACTACGGCAACCACTTCGTTGAGGAGAAGATGCCTGAGAAGGACCTCAGCGTAGCAACCCCCGACGTCATCAAGGCTCCCTACCGCAAGGGAAAGAAAGCGTAATTTAAGGAGGATTTGAACAATGAAACTTGATAAAATGATCGCAGTAAGAACCAATAAGACCATCTACCGTGATGGCGATACCTGTGTAAAGGTATTCAACGAAGAGTATTCCAAGGCTGACGTTCTCAACGAGGCACTCAATCAGGCAAGAGTTGAGGAAACCGGTCTTAACATTCCTAAGATCCTCGGCGTTACGATGAACGACGGCAAATGGGCTATCGTTTCCGAATTCATCAAGGGCAAGACCTTGGCACAGCTCATGGAGGAAGAGCCCGAGAAGAAGGCTGAGTACATCGAGCTTCTCGTTGACCTTCAGATGAGCGTTCACGCAAAGACCTGTCCCCTTCTCACCAAGCTCAAGGATAAGATGAACCGCAAGATCACCATCGCAAACCTTGACGCAACAACCCGTTACGATCTTCACACTCGCCTTGAGGGTATGCCCAAGCACAACAAGGTATGCCACGGCGACTTTAACCCCTCCAACATCATCATTACCGAGGACGGTACTCCCTACATTCTCGACTGGTCTCACGCAACTCAGGGTAACGCTTCCGCAGACGTCGCTCGTACCTATCTGCTCTTTATGCTCAAGGGCGACTTCGACGGCGCAGAGCTCTACTTGAACCTCTTCTGCGAGAAGAGCGGCACTGCTAAAAAATACGTTCAGAAATGGATGCCGATCGTTGCGGCTTCCCAGTCCGTTAAGGGTAACGAGAAGGAGCGCGAATTCCTCCTCTCTTGGACCAACGTTGTTGATTACGAATAATCAAGCGTTTTCCTAAAACCGATGCGGAGCTTCCGAAATAAGTTAAAGGAAGCTCCGCAAATTCCTGAAAAATAAATAAATAGAGGTAATGAATCATGCTTAAAATCACAGTTTGTATCGGAAGCTCTTGCCACATTAAGGGCTCCCGTCAGGTAGTAGAACAGCTCCAGTATTTAATCGCAGAAAACAAGCTCGGTGACAAGGTAGAGCTTGGAGGCACCTTCTGCATGGGCAAATGCCAGCAGGGTGTCTGTGTAACGGTAAATGACTCCTTCTATTCCGTTACTCCCGAAAACGTAGGAGAATTCTTCGAAAAGGAAATTCTTGCAAAGGTATAAAGTTATGTTATTCGTTCAGGTTTGTGTTGGCTCATCATGCCATCTGAAAGGCTCTGCCGATATCGTAGAGCTTTTTGAAAAAGCCGTGAAGGATCATAACTTGGAAGACGAGGTGGTGCTTTCCGGTAGCTTCTGCATCGGAAAGTGCAACCGAGTCGGTGTTACCGTACAGGTGAACGATGATATTCACGTCGGTATCACCAGAGAGAATTTCAGAGAATTCTTTACGGAACATATTTTGAAGGTTATCGAAAACGAAAGGAAGTGAGGAGCATGGCAAATTGCTTAACTCTTAAAAAATCAAACTGCAAAAACTGCTACAAGTGCATCCGTCACTGCCCTGTAAAAGCTATTCGCTTTTCCGGTAACCAAGCCCATATCATTGGCAATGAGTGCATTCTGTGCGGTCATTGCTTCGTCGTGTGTCCGCAAAACGCAAAGGAGATCGTGGACGGAACCGAAAAGGTCAGAGTTCTGATCCAAAGCGGTGACCCGGTTGTTGTCAGCCTTGCCCCCTCCTTCATCGCAAATTACGAGGGTGTCGGCATTGAAGCTATGCGCCGCGCTCTTAAAAAGCTTGGCTTTTACGACGTTGAGGAAACAGCAGTTGGCGCAACTATCGTCAAGACCGAATACGAGCGTCTGCTTAACGAAGAGAAAAGAGACATCGTTATCTCCTCCTGCTGTCATTCGATCAATCTACTGATTCAAAAATACTTCCCCGCCGAGCTGCAGTATCTTGCGGATGTAATGTCCCCTATGCAGGCTCACTGTGCGGATATCAAAAGAAGAATCCCGAACGCAAAAACCGTATTTATCGGTCCTTGCGTTGCTAAAAAGGACGAGGCGGAATACTACGAGGGAATCGTGGATGCGGTTCTCACGTTTGAAGAACTTACGGGTATGCTCAAATCCGAGCGTATCGAACTTGAAAAAGAGCTTGATAACACACCCGAAAGCCGTGCTCGCTTCTTCCCTACTACCGGCGGTATTCTGAAAACAATGGCACAAAATACTCCCGGATATACCTATATGGCATTTGATGGTGTTGAGAACTGTATCTCCGTGTTGAAGGACATCGAAAGCGGAAAGATACACAAATGCTTTATCGAGATGTCTGCGTGTGTTGGAAGCTGTGTTGGCGGTCCGGTTATGGAAAAATATCACCGCTCCCCTGCCCACGATTATATGTCGGTTGCACAGTACGCGGGTACGCGCGACTTTGACGTTGATCAGCCCGACTCACTTTCCATTAAGAAACATTTTACGGTTATCGATCACAAGCTGATGCAGCCTGCTGAATACGAGATCGCCTCGGTGCTTCGTCAGATGGGTAAATTCAAGCCCTCGGATGAGCTTAACTGCGGTTCCTGCGGTTACAACTCCTGCCGTGAGAAAGCAATCGCAATCTGCCAAGGCAAGGCGGAGATCTCTATGTGCCTTCCCTTCCTCAAGGATAAGGCTGAAAGCTTTTCGGATACGATTGTCAGAAATACGCCGAACGGTTTGCTCGTTCTGAACGAAAATCTTGAGGTTCAGCAGATCAACGCTGCCGCCAGAAAGATCATGAATATCCGTTCTGAGTCTGACGTTCTCGGCGAACCCGTAATTCGTATTCTTGATCCTGCGGTATTTGTGCAGGTGAAAAACAGCGGTATTTCGGTCAGAGACCAAAAGGTTTATCTTGCCGAGTACAGAAGATACATTGAACAGACAGTCGTTCACGACCGAGACAGTAGACTTCTGATCGCTATTATGAGAGATATTACAGACGAGGAAGCTGACAGAGAGAAAAAAGCACGAATCAACAAACAGACCGTTGAGGTCGCGGATACCGTTGTTGACAAGCAAATGAGAATCGTTCAGGAGATTGCTTCTCTCTTGGGTGAAACAGCAGCGGAAACCAAGATCGCTTTGACGAAGCTAAAGGAGTCAATAGGCGATGAATGATTTGTGTGCAGATATCGGATACAAAAGCATCAATCATATCGGCGAGGAGCTTTGCGGCGACCACGTTGACATCGTAGAGGAAAACGAAAACTCCACAGTCATCGTTCTTGCGGACGGACTCGGCTCGGGTGTTAAGGCAAGTATTCTTTCCACCCTGACGTCTAAGATCATATCCACAATGATGGCTGCGGGACTTCCCATTGAGGAATGTGTGTCTACGATCGCCGCTACCCTTCCCGTTTGCTCGGTGCGCGGTGTGGCTTATTCCACGTTTACCATTATTCACATTCAAAACAATGATACCGCAGAGATCATCCAGTATGACAATCCTCACGTGATAGCATACAGAGATTTCGAGGTCTACGATTACCCCAAGACAGAGCTTAATATCGGTGGTAAGAAAATATATAAGTCCGTCATCAAGCTCAGAGAGGACGATACGTTTATCGCAATGAGCGATGGCTGCCCCCACGCGGGTCTCGGAGGACGCTATAACTTCGGTTGGAAACGCGAGGATATTGCCGACTATATGCAGGCACTTATCTGCGGCGGATACACCGCAAAGAACCTTTCCACGATGCTGGTTGACGAATGCGACAAGCTCTACGGTCACAAGCCGGGCGACGACACAACCGCTTGCGTGGTCAAGGTTCGTAAGCGAGAGCCAATGAACATTCTTTTCGGTCCTCCCTCAAACCGAGATGACTGCGACCGAATGATGTCTTTGTTTTTCTCAAAGCACGGCAAACACATCATATGCGGAGGAACGACTTCCTCTATTGCCGCAAAGTTTCTTGGTAAGCCGCTCAAGGCAAGCCTAAAATTTGAGCGTTCGGATATCCCTCCCATTGCAGAGATCGAGGGTGTTGATCTTGTTACCGAGGGTGTTATTACGATGAACCGCGTTATCGAATATGCAAAGGATTATCTTGGAGAGAACCTGCAATACGAAACGTGGAACTTCAAAAAAGACGGTGCCTCGCTGATCAGCCGACTTCTGTTTGAGGAGGCAACCGATATAAACTTCTACGTTGGAAGAGCGGTCAATCCCGCTCACCAGAACCCTGACCTTCCTATCAACTTCAACATTAAAATGAATCTTGTAGAGGAGCTCTCCGCTTGCCTCAAAAAAATGGGCAAACGAATCAAGGTCAGTTATTTCTAAGGAGGTGTAAAATGCGTAAATTTGATACAAAAGTACAGCATTTGAAATATAAAGTACTTCGCGAGGTCGCTCGTCTTGCATGGGAAGATAAGCTTCTTGAGAATATTGTTGATATTCCAAAAAGACTTGTTCCCGGAAATGAGCCGACTATGCGCTGCTGCGTATACAAGGAAAGAGCTATCCTTGGAGAGCGCGTCAAGATCGCGATGGGAGGCGACAAGAATAATCCCAACGTCATTGAGGTTATCGAGATCGCCTGCGACGAATGCCCTGTCGGCGGATATGAGGTAACTAACGCTTGCCGTGGATGTCTTGCTCACCGCTGCGAGGACGTATGTAAATTCGGTGCCATCTCCTTTGACCATAATCACGTAGCACATATTGACAAATCCAAGTGTAAGGAGTGCGGTGCGTGTGCCAAGGTTTGTCCTTATACGGCAATCGTTAGCCACAAGCGCCCCTGTCAGAGTGCCTGCAAGGTAAAGGCGATCTCTATGAACGAGCAGAAAGCGGCTACCATTGACAACCACAAGTGCATTCAGTGCGGTGCCTGCGTTTACCAGTGCCCCTTCGGCGCTATTATGGATAAATCCTATATTCTCAACGTGATCGACATCATTAAAAAGAGCGAAAGCAATGAGAAATATAAGGTCTATGCAATGGTTGCTCCCTCCATCTCAAGCCAGTTTACCTACGCAAAGCTCGGTCAGGTAATCACGGGACTTAAGGAGCTCGGATTCTTCACCGTAGTTGAAGCAGCTCTTGGTGCGGATATGGTTGCACAGGCTGAATCCCGAGAGCTTGCAGAAAAGGGCTTGCTTACAAGCTCCTGCTGCCCTGCATTCGTTGCTTACGTCAAATCCGCGTTCCCTGATCTTGTAAAATACGTATCCCACAATCTTTCTCCTATGGCTACCCTTGCAAAGTATATCAAGGACAGAACACCCGATGCAAAGATCGTATTTATCGGTCCTTGCACGGCAAAGAAGTCCGAGGCACAGCTTGAAGAGGTAAAGCCCTACATTGATGCGGTTATGACCTTCGAGGAGCTCCAAGCCCTCTTTGACAGTAAGAACGTTGACATTACAACGCTTGGTGAGGACGTGCTTGATAACGCCTCCTACTTCGGTCGTATCTTTGCTCGCTCCGGCGGACTTTCGGATGCGGTTGCACAAGGACTCAAGGAGCAGGATATTGACTTTGCTCTGAAGGC
>JAZUBI010000013.1:0-36455 GCA_045638385.1 Eubacteriales bacterium | reverse complement strand
TCAAGATAAAGAATATCGTTTCATGTGGTTAACAATTGTTTTAAGCTTTGCATTCTATATCCCGGTTGTATTATGGGCAGATTTGGTGCCTGCAATTGGATTCTTGATGATGCCTAAAACATGTGCTTATGTTTGGACAGTCTTAATAGGATTTATGTCCATGCGAAAGTGTATTGAATAAAGTCTTAATTTCATTACGTATTACATACGCTCGTCTTTATTCGCAAGAAAAAACTAATATCAATACATAGCGTGTTAAATAAAATAACCGGGTTTGTTTTGTTCCTTTGGGCGCTAACTCTAACTTTTGCTTCAATGACTTATAGCATTGCGATAATATGCGTACTTGCAACTATTGCGGTAATGCACGAGATTTATTTCATTGCCAAAGGACAAGATATCTTATAGTCAAATTGCAATTAGTTGAACCAAAATGGGTGTAAACACTTATGGGAAAATGCACCCATAATTCTAAATTTTGCACCCACTATAAAAAGGTATCAAAATTTTAGATTACTCACAAAAATTATAGGGTAGGCAAATGCCTACCCTATAATTTTTAGTCCGAATATAATTGACACAGAACCTCTCCGTTTCGCAAAAACGGATTCATTTGCGCTTAATTGACAAAATAACGGATAAGATTTTTGTAATTTTCATTTTCCTTTTTCCCCACCCCAAACCCACCTTCCCTATCAGCGTTATTTCAGCATCTTTACACCGCTACTCCATTGACAAAATAAAGCGTTTGTGATAAAATGAGGACAGCAAATTCCAAGCGAGGTAAAAAAATGAAAAAGCTGATTGTTTCAATTTTACTTATATCTGTTCTTTTACTATCTGCCTGCGATGCGGCAAGAAGCGTCGTCGGCACATACATCAACAAGGACGGCGAGCTTATCGTTGAGTACTCCGACGGCAGTGACGACAATCTCGGCGTTGTTGTAGGCAGCGACGGAGAGGACGGAATTGACGGTAAAGACGGTAAGGACGGCAAGGACGGAATCGACGGAATTGACGGTCAAGACGGCGCAGACGGTCTTAACGGCAAGGACGGTCAGGATGGAAAAGACGGACAAGACGGAGAGAATGGTAAGGACGGAAACAGCTCCACCTCGGGAGACCAATACGACATACAGATCACTCCGTCAGGCAGCGGCACAACCGCAAGCGCGGCATCTAAGGCAATGCTCAGCGCGGTCACAGTCTCCTGCGGCTTCAAGGCTGTAAGCAGCACCGTTGAAGACGCGAGATCAGGCGGCTCGGGAGTCATTTACTCCCTCGGCAAAGCAGAGGGCTACGCGTTGATCATCACAAATTATCACGTCGTATACAACAGCAATAAAAAGTACACCACCGGAATTTCGAATGACATAAAGGTCTATCTCTACGGCTCCGAATACGCCGATTGGGCAATTCCCGCAACATACGTTGGAGGATCACTCACCTACGATATAGCGGTGCTTCTCGTTGAGGACAGCGACATTCTTCGTCAATCGTCGGCTACCGTGGTTTCGATCTCCGACTCTGACAGTGTCTCGCTCGGTGACGAGGCGATCGCCATCGGGAACGCCGAGGGAATGGGTCTTTCGGTCACGCGCGGAATAATAAGCGTTATTTCCGAGCAGATCGACATGCTTGGCGCGGATGATGCTACCAACGTAAGCTTCAGAATGATGCGAATAGACACCCCCGTAAATCACGGCAACAGCGGCGGTGGTCTCTTTAACGACAGGGGCGAGCTCATAGGCATCGTTTCTGCAAAGCACATCGAGGAGGGCGTTGAGGGCATAGGATACGCCATCCCCTCAAATCTCGCGGTGGCGGTGGCTCAAAACATAATAGATAACTGCCTTAACAAGAGCTCCACCAAGGTTATCAAGGCACTTTTGGGCATTGTGGTCACCATAAACAGCTCAAAATCGGTATATGACACGGAAACCGGAAAGATCTCGGTTGTGGAGAGTATAGTTGTAGACAGCGTCACCGAAACAAGCTCATTATTCGGATCTTTAGAGGCAAAGGACGTGATCGTTGGCATATCGGTTGGCAACAGAAGCATAACTCTTAAAAGACAGTATCAGCTTCTTGAGATTCTTCTCTACGCAAGGCTTGGCGACACGGTCACTCTGAACGTGATCCGAACGCTTGATAGCGGAGAGGTCGAGGAGCATTCATTCTCGGTCATTATCACGGCAAACCACTTAAGCACGGTTGAATAAAAACAAGGGATAGAAAGCGATCATTAGCGATCGGTTCTATCCCTTAATTTTATTTATGACCTTTCAAAGCCCACAAGAACGCCGCCCTTTTCGGCGTAAAAGCTGCAAAGTCCTCTACATCTGTGTATCTCAATTTTTGCATCCTTGAATTTCTCAAGCATCATCATCTTAAGCACTTGAGCGCCCTCATCGTTTTGGCAATGAGCTATACTTATCTTTCCCGAGTTGTATCCCGAAGCCTCAAGATGCTCCACCAGTCTCTCAAAAGAGCGGTACTCTCCCCTGCACTTATGTATCGGCTCAAGCGTTCCCTCGTCGCTTGCCTTACCAACTATACAAACACCGGCTATACCGACAAGCTTGGCAACTATCGGAGATACCCTTCCGTTGTTTGCAAAATTTTTCAGGGATTTCAGCATAAAAGCAAGTCCCGTTTTGGACATATAATCGTCGACGGCAGAGCAGATCTCCTCAAACGTCATACCCTTTTTTATACATTCCTCGATTTTCTCAACCGCCAAAGAGATCTCGGGACCTGCGGAAAGAGAGTCAAAAACATGCACCCTCCTGCCCTCGTTCTCGGATTCGTATATCTGCTTTGCTGCGCAGGCGGAATTGTAGCTTCCCGAAAGCGCGCTCGTGATGGTAACGCAAAATATCTCATCCGCATCGCCAAACGCATCAAGCCAATCGCTTGTGTTCGGGCAGGAAGATTTTGATCTGCCGTTATACTTATACAAAAATTCGACCATTCCCTCAACGTCAAGCATTATGTCATCAACGAACTCGCGCTCGTCTGTTATCACCTTCATCGGCACAATATCAAGCTCGGTATACTTCAATCCAAACATATCGCAGGATGAATCTGCAACTATTTTAATTTTTCTCATTTTTCTCCTCCTGTCATCCAACCACGCAAATTTGAAGGATTATTTTCCAAACCCCTCCAGCTTGTTGACGTGTCAACAAGTACTCTTATAGTATACCACAAGCTTGTTGATATGTCAACAAGTTTTTCCCATTTTATGTCATATATTTTGAAAATTTTTTGTAGAGAAAAAAAGCAGAGACGCACAAAAATGCATGCGTCTCTGCCTTTTTATTCAATTATAGCTTACGCCAAAAGATTTGCCTTGATATAATCCGCGCTCTTCTTTACTGCATCATACGAGCCAACGTCAACCGCTCTGTCATCCTCAACCACGAAATACTTAACTCCGCAAGCCTCGGCGGTGGCGATTATGCTCTTAAAATTGAGATTTCCCGAGCCTATCTCGGTAATATACGGAATATCTATCTTTGATCCGCCTATTTCAACTGTGTGGCAAGCCTCCATATCCTTTATGTGAAGAATATCAACTCTGCCCGCAAGCATTTCAATCATTTCTCTGACATCCTTGCCGCCGTGCTGGAGCCAATATGTATCGAGAACGAAGGAAACGTTCTTCTTATCAAATTTTTCAACGAGGTGATCGAAAAGCGTTCTGCCGTCCTCAAGCTTTTTAAACTCAAAGGAGTGGTTGTGATATGTGAGCTTCATTCCGTACTCCGCATATTTTGCCGCGCATGCATTGAACTCGTTGATGAACGCATTGAGCGTATCCACGTTCGCTCTTACATCCCAGGGCATGCCGCCTATACCTACGTTAGTCGTACCGAGTGCCTTATGATACGCAATCGTACCCTCAACGTCATTTCTGATCCTATCCCAGTTATAGTGAGTTCCGCAGATCTCTATTCCCGCCTCGCGCGCATATTCCGCGTATTTTTCGGGGGTAATAAAGTCATAGGTTCCCGCTGTCTGACCGTAGGAATATCCCATTTCTGCAAGCGTCTTAAATACTTCCTTGATGCCTGCCTCGTCTGTCATATGATCGCGTACCGAATAGAGCTGAAGTCCAAACTGTTTCATATTTTTTCTCCGTTATCTTCTTATTGAGCGGACACATCCGCTATATTTATTATAAAACATACCCACTAAAGCTTCAAGACAAATATTGCTCTTTTTAGGTATAATATTGCCATTTTGCGCTGCAATTATTTTTTCTCGCCTACCCGCTACGACATTTTTTGCAGGTGCGCGGTAGTATAATGTTGGTGTAAACCTTTTGGGGAGGCAGATATGACGAGCGACGTTTACGTTGATATTCTTTTTTTGATCAATTTCAGCATGGACTATCTCTGTCTCTATATCTGCGCCTGCGTGCTGCACAGAAAAATGAAGCTTTGGCGAATGATAGGGGCATCCTCTCTCGGAGGGATATATTCGGTAGTCTCCCTATTTATGAATTTTTCTTCTGCCGCCGAGCTTTTTTCGGATGCCGCGGTATGTGTTTTGCTGTGCGCCGTCGCGTTTTACGAAAAGGGGCGCAAAAGGGGCTCGCTATTCCTTATAACATTTTTATACATAGGCGTGTCAATGATGATGGGGGGCTGTATGACTGCAATTTTCAATCTTTTAAGCCGTTTTGAGCTTCCCCTTGACATGGTGCGCTCTGACGGGATCTCGACCTATCTCTTCGCAATTTTAGCGGCTGTCGCGGGCGTTATTTCCTTGAAAAGCGGTCAGGTGATCTCTCGGAAAAGCTCTATACGCGAGTGCCGCCTAAAGGTCAGATTTTGCGGTCAGAACTTTGAATTTAACGGCTTTTCGGACAGCGGGAATCTCGTAAGAGACCCTATAAGCGGCAAGGCGGTGATCTTTCTTGACCGCTCTGTAATAGAAAAAAAGCAATCCTTGCGCTTTCTTGACGAATTTTCAAGAGGTGAGATGTCGCCCGATGCCCCTTGCAAAAATCTGCGGCTGATTTCCCTCCATACCGCCACGGGAAGCACGATCGCAGTAGCGGCGATGCCCGAAAGCATTAAGCTCGAATATCCCGATTTGAAAAAACGCCCCTGCACAATAGAGCTTGATGCGCTGATCTCCCCCTGCGACATAGGACAGAGCGCACAAGGCTACAATGCGATAATTCCATCCGAAATCATCAAAGAATAGTTAAAGGAGACCCTTAAAATGGCAAAAATCAAGCTTTTAGCCCGCATAAAAAACTCCCTTGTTCGTATGTTTGCGCAGAGGTCGGGAAACTTCTACATAAACGGTCCCGATCTTCTTCCTCCCCCGCTCTCAAAGGAGGAGGAAAGCGAGCTCATCTCCGCCCTCCCCGCGCCCCACGCGCGAAATCTCCTCATCGAGCATAATCTAAGACTTGTGGTTTATATCGCCAAGCGCTTTGAAAACACCGGCATAAACATTGAAGATTTGATCTCGATCGGCGCGATCGGGCTTATTAAAGCCATAAACACCTTTTGCTCCGACAAAAACATTAAGCTTGCCACGTACGCATCAAGATGTATAGAAAACGAGATCCTTATGTACATAAGAAAGATCTCGGGCAAGTCAATGGAGATATCAATAGACGAGCCCTTGAACGTTGACTGGGACGGTAACGAGCTTTTGCTCTCTGATATTCTCGGGAGTGACGAGGAGCCTGCCTCTGCGGCATTGATCAAGCGCGAGGAGGTTGAATTGATACACCGCGCCATAGCCTCGCTTGACGAGCGCGAGCAGCAAATAATCATTCTTCGCTACGGGCTTGACGGCAATCCCGAAATGACACAAAAGGACGTTGCCGATCTTTTGGGCATCTCTCAATCCTACATTTCACGTCTTGAAAAAAAGATAATCGAAAAGCTCTACGAGGAGCTATCGGGCAAGATATAAAAAGACCCTCATTTGCATTTGCAAATGAGGGCCCTTTTTTATATATTACTTACCAAGCTCGGGCATGGTAATGTTAGAGATCATAGCGATCGCGTTAAGAGTGGTGAGCACCTCATCCTCGCTCTTGTCCGCAAAGCCATTGCTCTTCTGCTCATCGTAGTAGTTTACGATAGCATTGCTGAGAACTGCCTCGTCGTCGGCGGTGGGAACAACTCCGTAGGGGTTAGCACCGTTCTTTTCGGTAGTCTCAACTAGAGTCTTGCTTACAACGTCAGAGTTTGCAAGAAGATCAACGTATTCATCAGCAGAGCAATCGATCTTTCCTGCCTGACCTTCTGTTCCAAAGAGAGAGGTTGCGTTTGACTCAGCGCCGTCCATAGCAAGCTGAAGAACGGTATTTACCGCGTCAGCCTCCTTTGCGTACTCCTCGTCACCCTTCTTGTGCTCGGTGCTCGACTGATAGTTTGCCATATTGGAGAAGAGACTCGATACGCTATCAGAAACCATTTCTGCCTTGTCCTCCTTTGCACCGTACTCCTGCATCATAGAGGGAGTTGTCATAGTGCTCAGAAGCTCTGCGTTTTCGGGAGACATGTTCGTCATAAGCTCCTCGGTTGCCTCTCTGCGCTCTTCCTTGCTTGCAGACTGGTCGTTGATCTTATCAACAACGTCTATCGTCTTAGAAACAGCCGCGGTAGTCTCCGCATAAGAGGAGTTGCCGCCGTTTGCGGTGGAGTTAAGCTTATCAGCAAAGTTGTTTATCTCCTTGCTGCTAAGACCAAGCTCGCCCTTAACGTCATCACTCTGAAGGATCGCCTTCAGAAGAGTGCTTGTAACATCCTGACCGAATATCTCTGTAACCTTCATATCGTCAAGAAGTGTTCCGACCTGCGCAAGCATTTCCTTCTTGTCAAGATCCTCTTCCTGACCGAAGATAACTGCCGCCTCAGAGAGGATCCTTGAGATCTTCTTAGTCTCCTCATCAGGGTTTGAGCATTCGCTGTACTTCTTCATATTTGGAAGTATCTCATCAAGAGTGATGAATGTGGAATGCATAGCCTGTGCGGAATAAAGGGTGGATGCCTCGCCGAAATCGACGTTGTTGCTACCCATGGTGAACGCCGCAGACTGGTTATAGTTGCTTGCGGTATAGTTCTTAAGCTCCTTGCCGTTAACTATGATAGTATCACCGTTAATAACAACCGACATTCCGGATGAGCTTGAAAGCTTATCAAATCCGGATGCCGCGCTCATGTCTGAGCTTGAGGATGCGATAGCGTAAACCGTGAAGAACTCGGATACGTCGTCAGCGCTGACCTCATACTTGTGACCGAGGTCTGCAAGTATGCTATCGGTTATATGCTCGAGAGCCGCGCCCTCTGTCTCTACGCCGTACTTATCAAGCGCATCGCCCACCTCGGTCTTGACGTATTCTCTTCTGTCAAGATCGTTCATAGCAGTGCTGGTATTAAGAGCATCTGCGATGTCTGTCATAAGGCGGTTGTATTTATCGTCTGCATCGTCCGGGATTCCGATCGTCGATGCGAGAGCTCTGATACTGAGCTGAGTGATCGTGTCGGAAAGAACCGTCATTCTCGGGTTAGCGTTTGCAACATCCATAAGCTCGCCCATTACGCCGTCCTCACCGAGAGTGGTGAGCATAGCCTTATAGTCGCCGGAATTTGCAAGCATATCGTGCTTAACAAACACACCTATCATGTCTGTAAGGGTTGTAAGATCCGAAACAACGTATTCCTTATTTGTTGTTGACATAACACTAAGGATAGTGTCGAGAACGGGATTGAGAAGCTCACCCGCATCGATTCTCTCCATGCCTATAAAGGTCTCGCCTGCTACCCACTTGCCCGAGAGCTGTGAGAGGAAGCCTGCAACGGTATGCTTAAGAAGCAAGGATTCGTCGAGCTTAACGATTATATTATTCAAGGAATCGACCTGCTCGTCTCCGAAATTCTCGGCATCTCCCGAGAGTCCCTCAACATTGCCTACAAGAGTGAGAATAACGCCTATATCCTTTTTAAGATATACTCTCTCACCCTCAAACTTTGCGGATGCCAAGCTGTCATAGAGCCAGCCGCTGAGTGCGGTGTAAACCTTGAATATGCTGTCATCCTCGGCTTCTTGAGCCAGATCAGAGACATCTCCCATATCCTCTGCCGCGCTTGAATTGCCGACCTCAACAACTATTCCCAAAACGCCAACAACGGGAGTTAGGAAGATCAATGCTGCAAGAAGTCCGCATGCGACACCTACTCCTACACCGCCCAATCTGTGAGCAACGCCCTTCTTTTTCTTCAAGAACGGTATGAACTTTATTACGATTGCCATAACGATCGAAAGAATGATCGAAAGAACCATATAAAGCGCAAGGAATACTATCGGAGCTATGATCATTGATACGTAGTATGCAAGAGCATCTCCGATCGCGGATATTCCAAAGAGCTCCTGAATCGATTCGTTTCCAAGCAATTCGGAGATCTTATCAAAGAGCATAGTCACTAAGGACGACGAGGGCTTGCAGATAATAACGGTTACTATGTAAGCTATTACTGCAGAAAGAATTATAGCTGCAAGTGTGCCTATCGTCTTTTTGAGTCCTCTGATAAGACCCTTCAGTGCGTTAAACAAAACGAACACTGCTGTGACGGCAACAAGCGCTAACGAAACGTATTGGAACATTTAAGTCACCAATCCTTTCTTATTTTAATTATTTTGGGCACTTAAATCAAATGTCCATACTCGACTATATTATACATCAACCCATAGTAATAATCAACCATTTTTTCATTTTTCTACATATTAAACAAATACCGCGGATTCTTTTTGTGCATATTTGGACTTTCAAGCAAGCTTATCTGTTTCTTATAACAAATCTCGCATATTCGGAAAAAGCGTTCTCATATTCAGCGATAGCTTTGTTGAAAAGATTGTACTCTCCCTTAAAAAATGCTATCATAGCACCCAAATAAAGAGTATATATCTTCGAATAGGGCTCGGGAGCCAAAAGCTCGTCCTCACTGCTTGCCAAAGCGCGAAATTCCTCAGGCTTCATTTTGAATATCTCAAAGGCTATTCTCCCCTCAGCCTCGTTGAGCCAGACTATCTTCGCGTCGTCGCTAAAGTCGTTCTTTTTGATAGAATCGGTTATTGATATGATTTTTTCAACCTTCATTTATATTTCTCCTTTCTTTTTTCTCTTTTCTGCCGGATCACGGACTCCGGCAAAATTCCCCGTTGTCTTATTTTAACATATTATTTTGATTTTGTCGGCCCCAAAAAGCAAACTTTTTTCTGTCGGCGAATGTCGGAATTTTCAAAAAACGGGAAACAATGAAACATTGAGTTAATAATTCAGTGATATACTCATTGTATGATAAATTTCTTTCGGAGGTCATCATGTTTAATATAATGATTGTCGAGGACGACGTAAATCAGAGAAAGCTTATGCAAACCGTGCTTGAACAGTACGGTTATAACGTCGTTATAGCTTCCGACGGCATAGACGGACTTGAACAGCTTGATAAAAAGCATATAGACCTTATAATTCTCGATATTATGATGCCGAGAATGGACGGATTTGAGTTTACAAGCACCCTGCGCCAGTCGGGATGCAATATCCCTATCCTTATGGTCAGCGCAAAGCAATCCCCCGTTGACAAGCGCAAGGGATTCATTATAGGAACAGACGACTATATGACAAAGCCTGTTGACGAGGAGGAGATGGTTCTGCGCGTTGGTGCCCTGCTCCGCCGCTCCAAGATAGCAAACGAGCGCAAGCTCACGGTAGGCACAACAACGCTTTACTACGACTCACTCTCTGTCTCCGAGCCCGACGGCACACAGGAGCTCCCTCAAAAGGAATTTCTGCTCCTTTTCAAGCTCTTATCTTATCCCAACAAGATCTTCACCCGCCGCCAGCTTATGGACGAGATTTGGGATATGGAAAGCGAGAGCGACGAGCGAACCGTTGACGTACACGTCAGCCGTGTGCGCGAGAAATTCAGAAACAACCCCGACTTTGAGATCGTAACAGTCAGAGGTCTCGGATATAAGGCGGTACACCTCAAATGAGCAGGAAAACCAGCCGAAAAAGCAGGGGGCGCATCACAAGTGCCATGGGCGAGAGCATTAAGAGAAACAGAACGATGCGATTCTGGTTTTCGAGCATCGTTTGGCTGCTATTTGCGATCACCGGTGTCACAACTGCGGCAATTTTTATGCTCCTTTACGGCATACTAACCTTCCAGCAGATATATCTTAACGCATTTTTGCTGATTGCCGCAATAACCCTTTCAAGTATCATCATCGGCGCGGTATTGGCGGCGATAACATCAAAATTTTTCTTCAGAAGGCTATCCAAAATAAGCGAAGGCATGCGAGAGATCGCGCGCGGAAATTTCAAGGCTCGCGTGAACGAGAGCGACAAAAAGGACGCGCTCTCGGAGTTCGGAGAGCTCGAACGCTCCTTTAATCAGATGGCGTCCGACCTTGACGGAATTGAGATATTCAGAAACGACTTTATCAATAATTTCTCCCACGAATTTAAAACTCCGATCGTCTCTCTGCGCGGCTTTGCCCGCCAGCTTCAAAGCGGCAATATCACCGAGGAGCAAAGAAAGGAATACATTTCCATCATAGTCAAGGAAAGCGAAAGACTTGCGGATATGTCCTCAAACGTTCTGCTCCTCTCAAAGCTGGAAAACCAGCAGATAGTAAACGCAAAAACCACATTTGACCTTGACGAGCAGATAAGAAGCTCTATTTTGCTCCTTGAAAAGGGCTGGAGCGACAAAAATATCGAGCTTGACATTGAGCTCGAGCCTATAAAATACACCTTTAACGAGGAGATGCTCTCTCACGTTTGGGTTAATCTCATCTCAAACTCTATTAAATTCACCGGTGCGAACGGCAAAATATCGTGCAGGCTCTACGAGGACAACGGCGACATTGTATTTGAGATAGAAGACAACGGAATCGGCATGACCGAGGAGACACGTTCAAGGATATTTGAAAAGTTTTATCAGGGCGATTCCTCTCATTCGGGAAGCGGAAACGGAATCGGACTTAACATAGTAAACAGAATCATAACTCTGGCATCGGGCAGCATCTTAGTTGCAAGTGACTACGGCAAGGGCAGTAAATTCACCGTCCGTTTGCCCAAATAAAAAAAGGGGATCTTTTCGATCCCCTTTATCTGTAAAAATATTAAATTATAGATGTAAAAATATATGTCAATGATTGTTGACAATTTTCAAAAAATAAGATATAATAAATTATCTGATAATTTTAATGCGGAGGATAAAACATGAGCAACAAAGTATATAATTTCCCCATAGGCGTAATTCTTGAGTCATTCAGACTTCCGAGAAGCGAGGCTATCGCAAAGGCGGCTGAAATAGGCGCAAACGGTATCCAGATGTATGCTACTTGGGGCGAAAACAGCGCGGAAAATCTCGTTGGAGACAAAAGACGCGAGCTCCTTGACGAGGTAAAGTCACACGGACTTTGCTTCTCCGCTCTTTGCGGCGACCTCGGAAAAGGATTTTGGCAGACAGAGCAAAACCCCATCCTTATTGAGCGTTCAAAGAGAATTCTCGATATGGCAAAGGACCTCGAAACAAACATTGTAACCACTCACATCGGCGTTGTGCCCGAGGATAAGAATTGCGACCGTTACAAGATCATGCAGGAGGCCTGCTTTGAGCTTGCGCAGTACGCTGACTCTATGGACGCGCATTTCGCCATCGAGACAGGCCCCGAGCGCTCCGCAGTGCTTAAGGAGTTCCTCGATGCACTTGGATCAAAGGGCGTTGCGGTCAACCTCGACCCCGCTAACCTTGCAATGGTCGTTCTCGACGATGCGGTAGAGGCTGTAAACAATCTTCAGGATTACATCGTTCACACACACGCAAAGGACGGAAAGAACATCTGGTACAAGGACCCCGAAATGGTATACGGCGTAAAGGAATTTGACGCAGAGTCGATCAACCGCGGCAAATCCTTCCTTGAGGTACCGCTCGGCACGGGTAGCGTTGATTTCCCGAAATATCTTGAGGCGCTTACCGCCGTTGGATACAAGGGCTTCCTTACCATCGAGCGCGAGGTAGGCGACACCCCCGAAAAGGATATTAAGATCGCATACGAATTCCTTAAAAATATTATCAACGGATAAAATTATAAGGCTTCACCCCCGACGGCTTGTCGGGGGTGATTTTTTTATTCAGTTATCTGAACGATCTGAGGGTATGTGGATGTCGTGTAATATTCGTACGAGCCACTGCCAACAACAGCCTCAGCCTTTTCAAGGCTGTCGCATATTGCCGCATACTCTATATCCATATAGTCATCGGCATCTCCACCCGCTTTACCGGTATAGAAGGGACGAAGAGCTACGAATTTTGCTCTGAAAAGTCCGTCATCGCCCGCCTTGAACATATCGTCAGTTCTGCCGATGCCGGTGGTGGTATCCAAGTTGATGATCGCGATATGCCATTCGCCATCCTCAACGGTTGTTCCGTTTCCAACAAAAAGCTCTATCAGCTCTCCGTTATTTGTAGCTCCGGTATTTTCGGTTCCTGCATAGATCGTAATCTTTTTCTGACCGAGTCCGTTCTCACCGACTCTGTATTTGATCACAAAATACTGTCCCGTAACGGTTGATGCGCTTGAGTTGGAATATGCCGCGAACTGATTGTAATTCTGAGTTGCGTGCGCTTCACCGCCATAAATTCTGCAATAGGTGCCTTCGCTGTCAGTTATCACCTCTGCGTAGTTTATAAGTGATGCAGAATTTGCATTACTGTTGAGAGAATAAGGGGAGACATAAACGTTAGTACCCTCAGGGAACGCCTTGCTTGCGACCACATAACCGCAAGCGGTGCATGCGACAGTGTATACGTTGCCGTTTGAAGTCTCTTTATACACGTGCTCTCCAATGCAGGTTCCGTTAGCCCTGATCTCGGTCACAATACCCGCGGTTGTCATGAGATGCACGAAGTCTGACTTTGATATCTGCTCGATCTGATCGAAGCTGTCACAGAGAGCCATGAACGCGAAATCAAGGTATCCGTTTTCTATCTGGTCAAATCCCGAGCTGAACTGAAGCTTAAAGGTCTGCATTGTGTATGTGCCATCCCCAAGCGCCTTATAAACGTCGGGAGATACAGATTCAAGGTCGATAACGTAGGTGATCCACTCCTCTTCCTCTACTACGGGAATCGAGATCGTCTTACTACCCGCGCCAAAGAGCCTGTAAATAAACGACATTTTGATATCATCGCTACCCGCTCTGAGCTTCAAAACGAGGTATTTGTTGCCTTTAGTATCAAGAGGCTTTCCGCTGTGGTCATAATGAGTCGAGCTGTTCTGGTCTATCCAGTGCACCTCGTGACCCGCATATGCCACGCTGGCAGACACTCTTGTGAACTCAATACCGTCCTCAGAAGCCGATTCCGTATCGAGCTTGAAGAACTGGAAGAAATACTGCGAGCTGCTACCCGAGTAGTATATTACACCCTCGGGAACTTTATAGGATCTTCCTACGTATCCGCAAGCGGAGCAGTATACCGTGTAGGTAGTTGATCCGTCATTATTTACCTCGGTAGACTCAACCATAGAGTGAGCCTTGCTTGTAGCCTTAACGCCGCATCTTGTGCAGGGCGCCATTCCGTGAGTTGTCTCATTGGCAAGCATCAGATGGTAGCACAATTCGGGGGCTGAAAGCTCGACCGTGCAAGCGCCCGATGTGATCACGCCAAGCGTGCTGTCATATGTCCAAACGCTTGAAGCCTTATCCGAATAGCTGATCTTGCCGCTTACAACGTTAATAAATACCTTCCGGCAGTCCTTTATGTAATACATATAGAATCCGCCGGTTGTAGCGTCAAATCTCACGCAAACCGCATTGATCTTGTCAGCAGTGCCATACTTACCGTCAAGATAAAGCTTGTTTCCGCCAACGGTGATCGCTGCGTTAAAGTTAGCGTCTGCAACGGGCTTGTTCTCAAGCTCAACAACGCTCTCCTCATAATTTTCATATCCGAATATGGTCTGGAAAAGCGTTTGCGCGTAAAGACGCACGACAAAGTCACTCGGATGGTTTACGTTGTTACCGGTCGTATCTCTGAATCTCTTTATTGTGTAGAGATACTCGGTCATGCTCGTCATAGGAGCCAAAGCACAGTTAGTACCGCGATTATTTATCGCCTCGGCAAGAGGAATCATGCTCGCCTCGAATGTGGGCTGGGTTCCGTTACAGAAGAAATTGTCTTTAGGGTTTCTCACAGCCTCGGGGTTCGGAAGCATGGTTGATACGAGAAGAACGCTTGCATCGGGTGCGCAAGCCTCGAGTTTTGTAACGATTTCGTCAAGAACACCGCAAACGAAATCTGCCGTTGAGCCTCCGTTATTCATACCAAATGCAAGAACAAAAAGATCGCATCCGTACTTTCCAGTGTATGCCTTAACCTTTTCGTCAAAGTTATCTCTTCCCTGCTGGGTATTCCAACCGCCAACCGCAGTATTAATGTATGTAACCGTACCGTTCGTACCGTAGGTAGTGTCGGTCGAAGCGGATTCAAGTCCGTCTACGTACTTGATCGTATATCCGTACTGCTTGGCAATATACTGTGTAAGCATTTTGGGCCAAATAGGAGTATAAGGAGAGATTCCGACAGATGCTGATGCATTAGCACCTGCGGTTATACTGTCGCCGTAGAAATGTATCGTAACGTCCTCGCCCTTCTCAAGCTTTGCAATGAGATCGGCGTATCTGTCGGTATAGGATTTGAGCTCCAAGCCCTTCCAGGTTTCCGAATGCTTATATGTAATGGCTATCTGCCACTTGCACATGGTATCTCTCTCACCGTACATAGTCTGTGTTACCTGACCGTTGTACATCGTTGAAAGATAAGGATAGTCGGGATCAAGAACAGAATAATATGTCTCAAGCGGAATATAGGGGATTCTCGAGCCCTCAAGACGAACTATCTTTCCATCCACGATCTCAAAATCTATTCCCTCGATATACTCAATAGAGAGGTCGTACGAGCGAACAGAAATGATCTTATCGGGATTGTAAAGAAGCGCGGGCGTATCATCTGCGCCAACGAAAAGAACAGTCTCGTTATAAACGACCTGGCTGTCCCAAACGGGAGCCATGTAGCTGTCAAGATCAAACTCGGTGTAAATTCCTACACCAACAGTACTGTTATTCTTTGTTTCAGTCTCGGTTTCGGTATCGGTCTCTGAGCCTGCCCCTGTTGTAGTTTCCTCAACAGAGCCCGTAGTTTGCTCTTCATTAGAACCGGTCGTATTTTCCTCAACCGATCCGGTGGTGTTCTCTTCAACAGAGCCGGATCCCTCCGTGGTAGCCTCACCGTTGGGTTCGGTTTCGGCGCCTTCTGTTGCCGTCTCGGTAGGATCCGTAGTGCTTTCCTGCGATACGGATTCTGCCTCAACGCCCGCATTGCCGCAGGAGACAAGTCCCGCAACAAGTGTGAAGGTCATCAATAAAGCCAAAATTATAGTAAGGCACTTTTTCACAGTGTTATTCCTCCACAATAGTTTTCATTTACATTATAAATGAGATTATCTGCAATGAAAATTGCAAATTCCATCGTTTATACTTCAAAATATAATTATCTGTCAGATTGTTGATTACTTATCTTGATTTTCATATCCGAAAACCGTCTGATAAATAACCTGAGCATATGTGCGCGCAAGAAAATCGCTGGGATGGTTTACGTTGTTACCCGTGGTGTCACGGAAGCGCTTTTGCGCGTGCATATACGAGCTTACGCTTGTCATGGGAGCTATAGCGCAGTCTATGCCGTTTCCGCAGATCTTTTCTGCGGAGGGATACATAGCCTCCTCAAATGTAGGCTGGTTTCCGTTGCAGAAATACTTGTCCGCAGGATTTCTTACAGCCTCGGGATTGGGGATCATTGTAGAAACAAGCACAACGTCGGCCTCGGGAGCAGAGCGGTTTATCTTTCTGACGATCTGCTCAAGATAAATCACGTAATCCGATGCCTTTGTGCCGCCGTTATTCATACCGAATGCAAGCACGAAAAGATCGCATCCGTACTGAGAAATATACTTTCCGATATACGCGGCGTAGTTTTCTATTCCCTGCTGGGTGTTCCATCCACCGACCGCAGAGTTTATATAGGTGATAGTTCCGTTTGTTCCGTACACGCTATCCTCATGGGCATGGCCGTCACTGGGCTTACCCGATGTAAGTCCCTCATCGCTGTACGTCTCAATATACTTTACGGTATATCCGTACTGCTTTGCAACGTATTGAACGAACATCTTTGAATATGTCGGCGCATAAGGGGGCTTTGTGTTGGAAGATGAAGCGCCTGCGGTTATGCTGTCTCCGTAGAAGAAAACGGTAACATCTTCGCCATTTTCAAGCTTGTTGATAAAATCCGCGAATTTATCCTCATAGGATTTGACCTCGGGCCCTTCCCATGTGTCGCTATGCTTATACGTTACGGCAACCTGCCATTTCGTCATAGCCTCACCCTCTCCGTACATAGTCTGAGTGATCTGACCGTTATACATCGTTGAGAGATAAGGATAATCGGGATTGAGTACAGAATAATAGGTCTCAAGCGGAACGTAAGGAATGCGTGTTCCCTCGAGAAGCACGAGCTTGCCGTCAACGTAATCATAGTCAACGCCCTGCTCATACTCGATCGTTAAATCGTACGAACGAACCGAAATGATCTTGTCCGCATCGTAAAGAAGGGGAGCTTTATCGTCGATTCCAACGAACATAACAGTTTCATTATAAATGATCTTGCTGTCCCAGATGGGTGTCATGTATGAATCAAGATCATATTTGTCGTAAATGCCAACACTTGCAGATCCGTTGTTAGTCACAGGGTTCCCCTCCTCGTCTGTTTCGGTGTTATCGGACTCTACGTCCTCGGATTCCGTCTTATTTGATTGACCGCTTTCGCTTGCAGCCGCAGTCGATCGCTCTGCCGCGGTCTTGTCGCAGGCAAAAAGGCTTAGTACCATTGACAAAGCGAGTATCATTACCAAAATTTTTTTCATATAATACTCCTTATACAAGAACCCTCCCTAAATTGCAGAACATGTCTTTCAATTTTCACGTTTGCCTTTAGGGAGGGTATTGGAGCAAAAGCTCCGGATTTTTTATTCGGCAGTAAGTCCCGAACGCTCAATACCTTCAACCAGGTATCTTTGCATGAATACGTACAATACGACCAACGGTGCTATTATCATAATACCGATAGTGTTTCTGGCAGCCGTTTCATAGAGCGCCTGTCCGGCGTATTCGAAGTCGATACTCTTAGGCAGCTTGCTGGAGAGCGAGGAGAGGAGCATAAGTCCGTCTCGCTTGTTGTCCGAAATAAACAAGCTTGTATAGAAGGTGTCTGTCCACTGCCAGCAGAACGAGAACAAGAACACAGTTACCATCATCGGAACCGACATAGGAAGAATGATCTGGAAGAACGTTCTGAAGTCTCCCGATCCGTCAATATAAGCAGATTCCTCAAGCGAATCGGGGATTCCGCGGAAGAACTGACGGAGCATGAAGATGTAAAGTCCGTTTTTGAACGCAAGACCCGTTACTGAAAGTATAATAAAGGGCCATACTGTGTTCGTAAGGTTTACACTGTGGTACGGGAGGTTGAGCAGCTTTATGTCGAACGGTGCATTCACCGTAAAGTGGAACATACCAATGAAGTCAAAGTCAATGATAGGTCCGCCGGAGAGCGTTGAGAGTATTCCTGCAATGTCAAAGTAGGTAAAGCTGGTCTTCATTGCGGCACCGAGAGTTCTGTTAGGAATGATCATCGTTACCATAACCAATATGAAGATAAGTCCGTTACCCTTGAATTTGTACTTTGCAAGACCGTACGCTATAACGCAGCATATGAATGTCTGGATCACTGCCATTCCGAAAGAGATCAGAGCGGTTGTGATTACAGCCTTAACATAATGAAGGTCGACCCATATTGCTTTATAAAGCTCCAAGGTGAAGTTCTTAGGGATAAGACGAACGGTAACGTCCGTGAAATCCTCAGGTGACATGAAAGATCCTGCGATCTTTGTGAAGAAGGGGAAAAGAACTATGTAAGCAATTCCGAGAAGGAATATAAATCTGAAGATCTTAATGATTACTGTCTGGAAGAAGTAAAAGTTAAGAAACTTAGCCTTAAGTCTTTCCTTAAGAGGAGTTCTGTCAAACTCGACCCTGATCTTATTCTTGGATTCTTTTGTGATTTTAGGTGCTGAATTATCCATTTTTTCTCCTCCCTTCTTAGTCTTTTCTCTGATAGAATACGAACATTGACATGATTCCCGCAACTGCTGCAAGGATAAGCACAACTATCAAGAAGTACATCCAAGACATCGCGGTAGCAATTCCCTGTCCGTTTGCAATACTGCTGGTACTGCTTGTGATATACGACATAACCACGTTGGACTCTGTCGTAAAGGAGTCGATGATCGTATAAACTGCGTTTACAAGGATCATCGGGCTTATCATCGGGAAGGTGATCTTCCAGAAGGTCTCCCAGCCGGTTGCACCGTCTATCTTACAAGCCTCGTAAATAGCGGGGGAGATAGACTGAAGTCCGGCAAGGAATATAAGCATCTGAACGCCCGAACGGTTTACGATTCCGTAAATATCGTTGATGATCTTAACAACGTATTCAACGAGATCTGTACCGATCTTCATGTTCTCAAAGAGTGCCTCGAAGTCCATTACGGAGACGATCTCGGATGCGGCGCTGGAGCCGGATCCGTCGTCTATACCGCTGGTCTCGCCCATGTAAGAGCTGAGGATGTTGCCCGCCTCGATCGACTCCATTACACCGGTTGCAAGAACAACGGGGAGGAAGAAGATCGCACGGAATGCCGCACGTCCCATCATCTTCTGGTTAAGAAGTATAGCCATGAAGAGCGAGAAGAGCAGGATCGCGGGGACCTCGAACACTAGCTGTCCGATACCGGACAGTAGTGTTTTTACGAAGCCTGCGTCTGTTGAGATCGCGTATTTAAAGTTTTCAAATTTTACGAATTTGTATTCAACTCCGCCTCCGGTTATGTATCTTACATGTGTGAAGGCAAGCTTCAAGGATTCAAGAAGCATAGGGAGATAAACAAGCACGAAGCCTATAAGGAAGGGCAATACAAAGAGCCAACCTACACGTGCTTTTCTCTTATCCAGAGAAGCAACTTTTCTCTTTTTACGAGGCTTTATTGCATTAGTCTGTACATGTTGCTGTGTCATATTGTTCCTCCTTTCTTATTCTGCTGCGTATCTGATCTCAACAAATCCGTAAGCGGAGATCGTATATACAACACCGTTGTATTCGATTCTGATCGCGTAGTTGTTGTAGTTGAGAAGTACGGTCTTGTATGCGCTGCCATCATCGTTTCCGTATGTAACAGCAACAACGTTTTCGGTAGAGTACTTGGACTCTTCCTCTTCTACCTCTTCCTCTTCTTCCTCTTCCTTCTCGGGAGTCTTGTTAGCCAAGATTTCCTGAGTGATCTCGTCATAAACAGTGTTATCGCTTACATCCTCGTCCTTCTGCAATGCCTCAACGATACCGAGTACCGCATTCTTCTGAGTCATAGCCTCATCGTAGCATGTCATAACGCTCTTGGTGTAGGTGTAACGTGTATATGTTCCGTCAGAGTTTTCGGAGTAGTAGGTGTCTCCGTCCTTATAAACGATCGTTCCATCGTCAAGTGTATCGAACTCGGTTCCGTTGTACTTTATGGATTCCTTCTTTACGAATACGCCGTCATCGGTCTTGGTGTAGTAAACCATCTTACCGTCAACTATCATAAAGTAAACCTTTGCTCCAAAGTCGCCCTGAGCGTTCTCGTAAACGGTGATTCCGTCTACTGTTCCCGCTTTACTCTTATCTTTCTCGTAGAGAATGAATGTGCCGTCCTCGGTCTTTTCGAGATACTGATAGCCATCCTCGTATGTGCCGTAGAAATATACGGTACGTCCGGTCTTGGGCAATCTTGTACGGTAGAGTCTGTGTCCTTCGAAATACTCGTCGGTAAGCACTCCGTCCTCAAATACCTCGATCTTATCATCTGCGATAGAAGAGTATGCGTTCTGAACTCTCTCGATAGCCTGCTTAACTATGAAGGGCATGTCTGCGGCGGTTGTATCAATGTTTGTGAAGTGCTTTTCAGCGCCTTCCTTATAAACAATAGTGTAGTTTTCCGCAAGCGCAAGAATATCTATAGCCTCTTCTGCCAATGCAATGTAATCCATTGCGGTCTCATAGATCTCCTCGATCTGGCTGAGAGTAGCGCCGTCGATCTTAGCAACAGCATTGATCGCCTTCTTCTTCTCGCTTGCAACGTCGTCTGCCTTATCAGCAAGCTCCTCATCTGTTATGTTGAGGGCATCCTTGTTAGCAACGAGGCAGTCGTACTCGGCAAGCTCCTTGACAAAGTCATCGAACTTACCCTTCTCGGGAGCACAAGCCTTAACAGCAGCCTCAAGCTCCTTAACAGCAGTGCTTGCAGTATAGTACTGCATGTACTTAGCATAATCTGCACTGGTTGTATCAACACCGGACTTAAAGAGTGATCCGTATGCAGAGTACTTTTCAGCCTTTGCAGCCTCAAGGTAGATTGCGTAGCAATAGTCGTAATCATACTCAAAGCCGGAATCTATCGAAGTCTCAAGCGCATCGGTTGCAGCGAGATAGATCTCATACTCTTCAGCCTTTGCGGTGTAATCAAGAATATCAGCGCTGATAGCTGCCGCATCAATAGCGCTTACAACGTAAACGTATCCGTTCGCAGCCTCAACAGCAGCGTTGAGTGCGCTCTCGGCAGCGGTATACTTAGCCTCAGCATCGGTCTTGTCGATATTCTTTCTTGCGGTTGCAACCTCAAACGCGGTCTTTGCAGACTCGAAGGTGTTGATAGCCTTCTTAAGGTCGCCCGTCTTATACTCGGTGCGGAATGCCTCTACTGCGGCATCAAACTTTTCCTTTGCAGCCTTATAAGTATCTTCAGCCTTTTTGAAATCATCGTCGCCAATGCTGTCGAGAGTGTTGTTATCCTCAGCCTTGTCATAAGCATTCTTGCTATCGATAAGGGCGGTTATGCTGCTTCTGATAGCTGCTCTGTCAAGCTTTGTTGCTGCGCAGTAATCCTCGATTGCAGTCTCGATCTCTGCCTGCTTTGTAATAGTTCCTGCCTTGAATGCCTCAAGGTCAGCCTTAAGAGCGTCGAGAGTCACCTGATCTGCATCAATTTCTGCAAACCATGCCTCAACAGCATCTCTGAGTGCAGTGTCTGCGAGTGTGCCGTTAACGTATGCTTCAAGAGCATCGTCAAATGCCTTCTTAGCCGCAGCCTTTTCATTATCGGTTGCTTCCTCTTTCTCTACAACTGTGCTCCATGCCTTTGCAAGGTCGTTGAGCACCTGAGTATCAAGAGTTTCGTTGAGATACTTCTCGATTGCCTCATCGATGTCATCTGTATCAACAAGAACAACACCGTACTTCTCGATCGCCGCTACGAGCTCATCAAGGGTAATAGTACCCGCAACATAGCTGTCAATAGCCTCATCGAGCTTATCGGAAGCTACCTGCTCGGATATTTCGTAGTTAAGGAGATATCCTGCAAGCTTGCCCTTTGCATACTTGTCATATGCGTCCTTGAATATTGTGTATTCAGTCTTGTAATCAGCGCCATTTGCCGCAAGGAGATACTTAGCATATTCTGCGTCGTACTTAGCAACTGTATCTGCATAGTCACAGTTGAAGGTAGTAACTATATCATAAATTGCCTTCAAGCGGGTGTAGGTTGCCTTTTCTACAGGATCCTTAGAGCTCTTAAGAGCGCTTACCTTGTAGAAATCAGCATACGCATCGAGAACGTTATAGTAGTAATCGGACTCCATCAAAGCAGAATCGCTGAGAAGCTTCATCTGAGATGTATAGAGTTCAAGAACACTGATAACAGCCTCTGCTGCATAGAGCTCAGCGTTTCTTCCGTTCTCTCTTGCGATAAGGATTGCCTTTTCAAGCTCCTTCTGGAGAAGCTCTGCGGCATTCTTCTGCGCCTCGATTATAGAGCTGTACTCGCCGAGGATATCGGAAAGAAGCTCGTCGGAGTCGGGAACACGGGTAGCACCGGATACAAACTCGTGGCCTGTAATGTACTTATCCTGAACGTCTCCGAGAACGCTGTTAAGAATAGAATAGGAATCAACGATGTCATCCTTCCAGATATCGTATCTTATAGAATAATACTTACTGAGAAGCTTATCCTCCTTAAGAGTCTGAGTGTTCTGGTAAGAAAGGATGAAGTAAGGCGATGCGCCGTTCTCTATTGCCTTGAGCATTGCGTACTCTATGCTACCCTCCATGTTAAGAGGATCGCCCGCGAACTTGATAGATCCGTGGAGTACAACGCCAAGGAACGGAACCGCCTCGGAAGCGAAGTTGTATCTTGAAGAGTCAAGAGCGACTCCGAGGATATGGTCAACGTACTTCCAAACGTAAGCGTTACCGCCATCGGTCATAACCTGACCGTAATTCTGATCAAAGTGCTGGAATGCAGCTATCGTAAAGGACTTGGAGTCCTCGCGGTTGTAAGGCTCATCCTCGTCAAAGTCGGAGTTGAGCGCATTACCGAGGGTAGATACGGAAATACCGATCACACCGTCGTAGTGCTTGTTGAACTTCTTAGTCAGCTTCTCATAGAAATCTGCGAAATACGCAGGAGATACTACCATCTCGTAATAGTTCTCATACTTCTGCTGAGTTGCACTGTACTGCTTCTTGGAAGCATATCTTCCGTCGATAGTCTGCGCATTGTGCTTAGCGGGTCTGTGTCCGTCAAACAATGCTGAATTCATGGTATAAGCGAAGTCGAAATCGGGATATACGCCGAAATTCTTGTCTTCGTCCTTATTTACACTGTTAGCCTTATCAAGAAGCGCCTGGAAGCCCTTCTTTCCGCCAACTGCCTTTTCGAACTTAAGCTTACCCGGCATCGTGTACTGCATACCGCCGTTTGCGTAACCCGTGAGCTTGAAGTTGATGTTGTTCATTCCCTGCTTGGAGAGCTCTTCGTACATAGTCTGAACGTTATCAAATGTTGTAAGAGGAGCCATAACTGTTACAGGGATAGAGAGGATCTTCTCAGTGGTCTCGATAGCACCGAACGTCTCGATGTAAAGAGGAATATCACTTGTAATCTCCTCTTCGGTAAGCTTAGAGATAACTCCCTTGTCGGTGAGGTAATCACGGTAAGCAACTGCCATGCCGAACCAAGAAGCGTCATATGCACCCTCGTTTACCTCGGGATCCGAGAGAGTAATGTATCTCATGGAGTAGTTTCCAACGTACTTACGGTCAGAAACAACTGTCCATTCAGAGTTCTCACTGACCGAGATAGAGTCTGCTATGTTATAGCTGTCCTTCGGTCTGGGAGTAAACTGCATCTTCATTGTGTTGTAGTCACTAAGAGCACCTGCATGATAGGTGGTAATGGATGCAAGAGCATCACCCTCTTCGATGATACAAACAAATCCGCGCTTTTCAACTGTTCTTGTGTACTCAACCTTTCCATCCATATAGGTAGGAATGTAGGTATTACCGTACATAGCGATGAGATCTTCCTCAGTAACTATCTGCTCCAAGCCTTCACTGCTGTTAAGCTCGTTCAGAAGCTCCTGTCTACCGTCTCTGTGGAATACCTTATAGAGGTTTTCCGCCTGACCGTTACAGAAGGTTACAGACTCACCGTCAAGATTAGCCTGAATCGCCTCAACGATGTTTCCTGCGATTCTCGCCTCATATTTTACCTCGCCGGTTCTCTTATCGTACTGCTGATAATCGTAGTAAACAGCCTCTTCAACAATTCCGAATACAGGGTAACGGATTGTCTTCTGATAGGTACCGGTGATCTCGTGGTAAGCGAAGTCGGTTCCGTACACCTTACCGCTGACCGCACGGGTCTGGTTGGTATTGAGATCCTGGAAATCAAAGAGTGTACCGGATCCGTCGGGGAAGAAGTTGTATCCCTCATATGCACAGCTACCTGCGCCCATGTAAGGAAGAACCTCAATGTTCTCAAGAGTATAAAGAGCCTCGTTGAAACGGATACCGTTTGCGGGAAGTCTTACAGACAATCCCTCAGCATCTGCCTTATACTCAAGAGCCATTCTGAATACGGGAGGGTTAGAATCGTCAGCCTTAAACTCGGTAAGGATGTGGTCGTATTCAAGCTCCTCGTACGTATAGTTTGTACAATGCTCAGTGATTACTTCCTCAGCGGCTGCAAGCTCCTTTTCACTCGCATCGGGATCGAATACGTAAACGGGCATCGTCTCGACGATCGGGAACTTTTTAAGAGCTCTTGCATACTGAGCATCAGATGCGATAAGGTTATCATAGATACCACCGTAGGTGTTTTCCATGTTTGTACGGTCCTTAGCGCTGATATTAAGCTTATCTACGGAATAAACCATGTAGTAAGAGAGCATCTTCTGAACCTCAAAAATCTGAGAGTTCTTGGTTCTGGGGTCGAAGAGCTCGTCTCCGAATTTTTCGTAAAGAGGAGCCAAGATCATCTCTTCGAATCTTTCCATAGAGATAAGTCTGGGAACGAGCACCTTGCTCTGCTCACGACCTATGGTATATTCAACACGAATACCGCCCTTGATGTTCTCAACAGCGATCTGTCCGCGCTCTGCTGCTTCCTCGTAGCTTGTAAATACTCTCTCCTGACCCTCGGAATCGGTAAATGTTACGATTATCTGGGAAAGGATCTCATATTTTGTAGCCTCGTTACCGGTAGAAGCGGCAATGTCATAGGGGTTTGTGAAAAGCTTTTCACCTGTAAGGGTGTTAACGTATGCAACCTCACCGCTGTTCTTGTCGATGTAAATACGTACGCCATCCTTTTCGTAGGCGACCGTCATCGTTGCAAGCTTATCCTCGGGCGTTGCAAAATATTGGGTCATATAGTCGATAGAACCTGTCGTGGAATCGTCATTCTGAGCAACAGCTCCGGAGCCCGTTGCGGTAGCGGCAACTGCCTCAACCGTAAAGAGAGCAATCAGAGCACCCATGATCATAACGACAGACAAGAGCATCGATATTAACTTAAATAATTTTTTCATGTATATCATTTCTCCTATCTGTGCGTTACATTCTGTACCTGAGCTCGGTGGTGATATTGGTTACAAGGCTTATCATCTTTCCAACGAGTGTTGAGAAGAGGAGCACCAAGAACATGATAAATACCATTCCGACCAAGGTACCTGCGATTGTGATGATGTTTTTACCCATTGAATAGTCGTGCGTTACCTGAGTACCGAACACTATGAGAAGTCCAAGCCAAATGAATGAAAGCGTGGAAATAAATCCGATAATGTTGATCTCAGCGTTAGTGCAGACGTTCGAAAGAATCGTCACGGGGATGAGGAGTATCGGAACGGGTACCAAGCTGTAAGAGCAAGCGATAAAGATGTCCTTAAAGCTTCCTTCTCCCTCAAAGAGTGTCGTCAAGCACCAGTTTGCAAGAACGAAGAGGAAGAGAGGAACGAGAACGCCTATTATCTGAACCCAGATCGAAGCATATGTTCCCTCGGGGTTAAGAAGATAGCCCTGTCCGATTGACTGATAGAAGAACGCGAGTATCGTCACCGCAATAAATACGATAGACGCTCTTACAGATCCGCGTTTTTCATGCTTAAGGTCCCAGAAACCGTCGAACGGGTGAAGAATGACGTAGAAGCCGTATGCGATCTCTTCTCCAAACGTCTTTTTCTTACCTGACGTAGCGGCTCTCTTGTTGACCTTTGTGATAAATTTGCTGAACAGGATAAATCCTGCGATTACAGCGGCAATTATAAGAATAAGTACAAGGAAGTAGTCAGCCATCCAGATACGTCTGATTTCCTGGTATGATTTAGACCAGTTCTCTGTATCGTAAGCTGCCTCGAAATACTCGAGGGACTGCTTATACTCACCCTGGAGGTACATAGCCTGACCAATTCCGACGTAAGCTGCGTCGAAGTTGGAGTTACGCTTAAGAACCTCGGTCCAGCGGTTGATCGCGAGCGAGAAATCACGGTTGTTCTCCGCAGCAAGAGCCGAAATAAGTATATCACCGTACTCGGTTCTGTGGAAAACGGTTATAGATCTCGTTGTCTTGTCGAGGACAAGCATGTCACTGCCCTGATATGTTATAGCAGCCACACCCTCAAGGTTACCAACCATGGTTCCCTTGTCTCCAAAGGCAAACAGAAGGTTTCCATCGGAGTCATAGGTATAAATTCTCTGTCTCTTTTCATCTATGATAGACCATGTTCCCTCGGGACCGACCGCAACGTCGATGATAGTCGACGCGCCGGTAGCAGAGGTACCTGCAACCGATTCACTTGCGGTAGTAGAGAAATCAACCTCTCCGGCAGGGGGCCAGAAGCCGTTTCTTCTCATGATCTCATCACCGTTTGTGTTGAGCATCTTGACAGGCATATTCTTACCGTCTTTCTCCTTACCGGTGATCGCACCCTCTACGACAGATGCGTCGATACCGGAGGTTGTAACGTAAATAAAGCCGTCAGCGTCTATTGTAATATTGTTAAACTCAGTAGAAACGTTTTCTTCCTGCTGAGCCTTCTGCTCATCTGTCTGGAATCTTCTCCAGATAATATCCCAAGCGGAGAGGTTAGTTGCCTGAGCACCGATGAATCCGGTAAACTCGCCCTCCTCGGTCATAACGATGATACCCTGATAAGTACCCGAAGACACGATAAAGAGTCTGTTGTACTGGTCAACCGCCATAGCGACCGGCTTATAAAGCGAGTTGTCGCCGAAAAGGTTTGACTGAGGAGCCTCGATGATCTTTATAAACTCACCGTTGCGGTCAAACACAACTATTCTTCCCTTACCTGTATCACATACCCAGATGCGATCGCTTGTAACAAAGAGACCCTGAGGAGCGCTGAGCGAGTCACCAACTCCCTTGTCATTGACAAACGAGGTTATAATAAACTTCTGCTTATAATAACGGTCAAGACAAATGATTCTGTTGTTTCCGGGGTCTGCGATGTATACGTTACCCGCATCATCGGCAACGAGGTCGCTGGGGTTACTCAGATCTGTAGTAAGACCCATCTCCTCGTAGGTGATGATCTTGTTATCTGCTGTATAAGCATCGGGAGAATAAAGCGCATATCCGCTGATGGAATAGGTGTATGTCTGGTAAGCCGAGCTCGCGCTCACGCCTACGACTATACAGGAGGCAAGCATAATTATTACAAACAAAGCGCAAACAATTCTTGCAGTTTTCTTCATTATTTACTTTCCTCCTTAAATTAGTCTTTCATTCCGCTCGATCCCATTGTTTCAACAATGTTTGACTGAGAGAATACGAATACGAGGATCGGAACGAGCATCATAACGACCTGAGCCGCCGCAGATGCACCCGCACGCTTGATACCGCCCGCGGTGATCTGACCGATCGCGTAGTTAAGAGATTTGAGCTGCTCTGAGTGGATATACATCGAAGCGCCCGCGTTCCAGAGTCCCTGGAACGAATAAACTATAAGTGTAAGCCATGCGGGCTTAACCATAGGCATTGCAATGACCCAATAGGTCTGAAGCTCTCCGGAGCCGTCAAGTCTTGCGGACTCAAGAACGGTATCGGGAACGTTGGTATCCATGAACTGCTTCATAAGGTAAAGACCGAGCGTTGATCCCCATGCGGGAACGATGATAGCGAAGTATGTATCGAGCCATCCAAATGCGCTCATTATAATAAATGAAGTAATTCCTGTAACCGTGGAGTGGAACATAAGCGAAGTCTGAACTGTTTTGAACATCGCCTTTCCACCGGGGAACTTGATCTTAGCCATGGTGTACGCCGCGAGTGACGCGATGAACAAATGTCCGAACGTACCCATAACAGATGTAAATACGGTATTGAAGATATATCTTGAGAAAGGAACCCAGGATATATTCATAAGCGAGAAGAGGTCTCCAAAGTTCTTGAGCGTGGGGCTCATTACGAAGAATCTCGGAGGATACATCCAAAGCTCGTCAAGGGGCTTAAGTGACTGCATGACAACGTATACCATCGGCAGGAACATGAAAGCGCCAAGCAATACGAGCATTACTGTAATTCCCGCGTCACCTCCGGCAGAGCGTGCAAATACGACTTTATGGTTTCTTGTTCTTAATCTTGCCATATTACACACCTACCTTTGACAGAATTTTCTTAACGAGTCCGTTCGCTCCCACCATTATTGCGAACAGCACGACCGCAATAGCCGATGAGTAACCGACCTCGTATCTTTGTCCACCGTAGTCCTCAAGGTGGTGCATAATGGTATGCGCCGCATAGTCAACTGACGGGAATCCGCAGAGCGCGGTAACGATTCCTCCGAATCCGAAGGAGTTTGTGATCGCCATGACCGCACCGAACATGAGCTGAGGACGCATCGAAGGAAGCGTTATGTAGTAAAGCTCTTGCCAACGGTTTTTGATTCCGTCAACCGCGCCTGCCTCGTAGAGCGCACGGTCGACACCCTGAAGACCCGCGATAAAGGACAGGAACGCGGTACCAAGGGAGGTCCATAGCGATACGACGATACACAGCGGCATGACGTAGTCAGCATCCTTAAAGAAGGCTATCTCACTGTCTATCAAGCCAAGCTCAAGGAGCGTTGCGTTTACCCAACCGTAGGAGTCCGCCGAGAAGAGCGTACCCCAGATAAGGTAAACCTGACCGGAAATGGAGGGTGCGTAGAATATAAGAGTTACGACCGCACGGATACGGGGCGGAAGCTCGTTGATAAACCAAGCAACGAGGAAGGACATAAGGTAGGAAGCAGGTCCTACGATACATGCGAAAATAAATGTATTAGTACAAGCCGTCAGGAAGATATCATCATCGAAGAACAACGTAATATAGTTATTAAGGAAGATGAAATCAGGCATTTCCAGCATGTTAAAGTTAGTAAAGCTGATTACCGCTGATAGAATGACGGGCAATATCGTAAACACGGTGAAAATGATCATATAGGGGGCAACCATAAGGTAAGCCATCCAGTTTTTCTTCATTTCCTTCCATGTCCATTGCGCCATGGTCATGTCCTTACGGGCAACAGCCTTTTTTTCTGCTGCTTTATTAGACATTTTTTATCTCCTTTGCAGATTGATATATAAATATGAAAGAAATCAGTGATAAGATTCGAGTGCTTCCGCCGCATCTGTAAGTGCTACATAAATGTAGTACAGAAGCTGCTTTTCACTCAGGCTCTTAATATCGGGATCCTTAGAAATTCTGAACGAGTTATCGGTAGATGTCATCGCCATGATTTCTTCAGCGTATGCGTAGATAAATGTCTCATTTTCACTATCTGCAGCATTCTTAACGTCAGCATGGATTCCGCTGTACTTAGAGCTTCTTGTTGCAAGCTCTGCAGCAGCGTTAATCGCCTGTTCCAATCTCTTATCTGCCAAGGTCTGTCCCTGTTCAAGTGTCTCAAGTCCAAATTCGGCACGCTTACGTGTAATTTCTTTATTTATAGCTGTAATATGCTCCTGAATTGCATTCTGAGGATTCTCTCTGTCGTTGTAGGCAGCGAGGAATGCAAACTCGGTGTAACGGGCAAGAATGTATCTTCCGGGGTAGTTAGGAACTGCCGCGAGGTTATCGAACTGAGCCTCAATTCTCTTAAGCTCATCAGTTGTCCAAGGAAGATCCTCAAGCGCGTGTCTGTTTGCTGTAGGATATTTAGCGGAGGGGCCCATAAGAGCAACCATCTCGTTCGAGTACTCAGCCTGGCAATCGTCGCCGGTAAACCACTTAATGTATTCCCAAGCCTCTTTAATCTTGTCCTCGCATCCCTTTATAAGAACGGATGCGGTAACAGATGCGATCGCGCAGTTGTTTATAACGTGATTACCCTTTGAATCAAGTATCGGGTTGCCATCATCATCGTACTGATATGTACCGGGAACGGGAACCATTACCCAAGAGCCGTCGATCTCGGTTGCGAATACCTTAAGCTGATTGTAAAGTCCGGTGTAGTCCGCGATAATGATAGGCATCTCACCGGTTCTAAAACGGTTAGCGCCGTCATACTGATAGGGGAATCCGTACTTTGTAAAGAGGTTACAAGCCTTCTCGAAGGAGGCAAGACCCTTCTCGGAGTCAAGGTTTATTCTCATTCCGTTATCAGCAAAGAGCTCACCGCCCATCTGATAAAGGTGAATTGTAGAGTCTGTTGTAAGACCTATCTGCATGTTCTTAGCCTGAAGCTTAGGAATTGCAGCCATGATATCGTCCCAGGTTCTCGGAATATCTATTCCAAGATCTGCAAGAATATCTATACGGACGAACATCATCGAGAAGCCCTGAGATTCGGGCAATCCGTAGTAGTTCATGTATCCGTCAGCATCCTCCAAGCCGAGAACTATCATAGCGGACTCGTTAAAGGATTCTGCTGTCTTAAGGAAGTCCTCGCGAGAGATCCCGATCTCACCGTTAGAGGATCTGCCGTCGTACAAGAGGTCATTCTCGGAATATACGGGAAGAACCGCGGAACGGATAGCGTAGTTGATAACGCTGCCTTGGTCAAGTCCGTGATATACGTCAGGACCCTTGTTTGCAAGAATTGAAGGCAGAAGCGTTCCGGCGGCAACGAGCTTAAGCTCGACCGGTATATCGTATCCTCGCTCGTCGTTGCTTACAAATCCGCTGTTTACAAGGCTTCTCTTAACCTGGAACTGGTCACGTCCGGTTGCGAGCCAAACCTCAAGAGCCTCGCCCTCTTCAACCTCGCTCATGATACCTACCGCATCATAGTCACGGAAGAAGGACTGGAAGAATCTTGCAAGCTCGTGGAGGAATGTCTGCCACCAGGTAGCCTTTGCGGGAGGAAGCTCCTCTTTTACTCCCTGGATCATTACGTAGTCAAGGAGAAGAGGCTGGGTCTTTGCATCGGAAAGGAATGTACCGAGCGTTCCGATATAGCTCTTAAGACGGGCAAGAAGTCTTGCGATCTCGTCCTCGTCACGGCCCATCTCAAGGAGAAGGTCGGATACCTTTTGAAGCGTACCTACGTTAGAGGATTTTTCACCTGCAAGAGCGGTAAGCTTCTGCGCAACACCCCACTCGGAGCGGTCGCTGCTCTCATTGTTAAGGATCTTAGCCTGACGAACCATATCGATAAGAACGTCGGGCATGATTCTCGAGAACCCGTAGTCACGGTATGTATCGGGGGTAGATCCTGTGAGCTGTATAATAGAAAGGTAATCTTGGTTGATGCTGTCAAGCGCCGCCTGAACGGTGTTGATGATTTCAGCCATAGCGCCAAGTGTAACCTCAAGTCTTATCGTGTACTCAACACCCTCTTCGAAGTAGAACTCAAAGGAGGTGCTTCCGTCGGTAGCCTCGGTTACCTGCCAATTATCGTTATAATTGAATGTAAGGTTCTTTGCTTCCTCGAAGGGATATCCGTTGTAGTAACCGAGGTCGCCGTACTCAGCGCCCTCACCGCTGTAAATGGTGAGCGCACGGTTTACGAACATACCGTCAAGCACGTTCTGCTTGAAGCGGAATACGATATCGTACATACCGGACTTGTCAACCTTAAACTTATATGTAACAGCCTGACCTGCAGTCTGCCACTTTTCAGCGCCCATAGTATTAAGGAGAGTTCTGGAAGGATCGTTAGGAGAAACGAGCGCATCAGCCGCATCCTCTACGGGGTAGATTGTCTTGTCGGTTGCAGAATCAGTGTACTCTGCCTCGATCTTGATCTGTCCGGAGCCGGCAGGCTGATCCTTGCAAGCTTCCTTATATTCACTGTAAGATATCTCTTCCTTTGCAGGAGAAAAAATGATCTCGGAAATTGCGAGATAAGCATTCTTACCCTCAAGAGAGATTGTATTTGTACCCTTTTCAAGCACGAAAGTGAACGCCTCGGTAACGTAGCCCATAGAGTCGGTCATCGTGTACTCAGACCAAATGGGGCTCTGGTATGCCGTAGGACGGATCTCGTTGTTATAAATATCAAGCTTCATAAAGCGAATCTGATATTTATCGCAGAACTCCGAAATAGCAGCAGTCCAAGCACCGGGATACTTAAACGTAGCCTTACCGTCAACAAGCTTACCCTCAAGACCTGCCTTCTTACCTGCCTCAAGAACGCTGCTTGCGCTCTCATCGCCAAGGTATGTAGCATCAGGGTAATCGTTGAGCCAATTCTTCTTAATGGTAAGGTAACGAGCCTCAGAGAAAGGCACCTTATCATTGATCTTGAAAATACGCTCAACCGAGTCTGCCTTTGTCTCCTTGCCTTCCTCAACGTAAGCATAGTAGACAAGAGTTACGGTGTAAAGCGCCTTTTCAGGAACATCCTCAACAGTCCAGGTGACAGTACCTGTGTTGGGAGTCAGCACGGCAAGCTTACCGCCGTACTCACCGATCTTGTAGTCTGCGTCAGACTTTTCCCAATCAATATCCCTGACCGCATCAATAACTATGGATGCATCGGCATTTTCAGCGTTAGCGTCCTTGATGTAGTCGGCATAAGAGATTGTGTTAAGGAGCTCAAGCACTTCGCCGGCATCGTAGATGTCGTCATAGTTTTCCTCTTGCGACGAGCTTTCTCCTTCGTCTTCAGCGGCAGAGGCCTTAACCGATGATCCGCCAAAAATAAAAGCGAAGCAAAGAATCAGAGCCATAAGCCTTTGAAAATTTGTCCTTTTCATAAAAAAACCTCCTGCTGTATTTAGGCAGGCAAAGGAAACCTGCCCCGTTTAGGGTAAATACCACCGTTAATAACACCGTGCGTAGCGGGCAGAGAACCAAAGCCTCGGCCACTCAAAGCCCGCCCGCATCCCTTGATCTTCCTCTCGAAGACGGTGTCATCGGAGGTATTACCAACGGTGCGGCATGACTTAGAACCGAACGAGCAAAGCTCTACGTCGTTCATCACACTGCATCAGCATCATCACATCTTGTCATTTCGCACAAAACGGCGGCTTTCTTCATCAAAAACGCGCAAAACGCATCAATAAGTCGGTAAACCGTCGCAAACGGCCGAAATCTGACTGCCAAAGCCGCCTGAATCCGAGCCGTTCGTCGAAAATAAAAAAGTGAGTCGCGTTCACCCTATTTTTTACTTGTATATAATAACATAATCGCGAAATAATGTCAAGAGAAAAAGAGTTTACAAAACTTAACTAATTCGACTCACAAAGCCTTTTGGCAAAAGGATTTTTATCGATTTAGCCTTTGCAAGGATATGTCCGATTGAAGCATTTTCTACGTTTTTCAAATCTCCCAAAATTTTCGATTTCGAAAGTAAATCACATTTACCCATTTTAACATCATAATTGGCAACAATCGGCATAATTTGTGCATTTTTGTTAATTTTGCCACTTGCATTTTTAACGATAATTTACCAATTTTAGCGCAGTAAATAGAATTTACTCATTTCAATCCACGCGCAACCCGCCGACAGCACATCGTCATTTGACATAATTTTGCACTTTTTGATGCATTTTTGTTATTCGTGAACGAAATATTAATTTTTTAATTTTCCAAAAAAGTTTTTAACAATATATAATAATATCGCACAAATTAACCTGCAAATTGCTCATTTTAATCAAAATCGACCGATATTTTACATTTATTTACATTTATTACATTTCATTTCCAATCCAATTTCGGTTTTCCAAACAATTAAATCCTCCCTGCTCCTTCCATCCCCCAAGCACGCACAAAGCAGCTCTTATTAACCGTATCCGACTTCAGAGCTCGGTCATATTGACCAAAAGATCTTGCTTTGACACACTAAAATATCCCATCCCCGAATCGCCCCCCAAAAAAAAGATCATCCCCTCTGCCTACACACTCGCCTGTATAAACGGTAAATCACCCCGCCGTGATTCACGCCCACCCCGCCGCGAAGCCGGCAAACCGTTCTCCTGAAGTCCCCTTAGCCTCTTGCAAGCCCCCCGGCTTGATCCTCACAAAAAGCGGCTCTTCTGCTCTTTAAGAGTTGTCACTTTTGTTCTTGCAAATCGCCTCAACACTACTCAACAAGCGCCCCACCGTCATACCAACCCCCGTCTTACAATACATTTTATTAAACTATTTGTTTCTTTCTAAATTATTCGTTTATTATTTTGCCTATTATACCCTGTTTAAATCAAAAAAATCACCCCTCGGAATCATCCGAGGGGTGATCATCATTTATATCAAAATCTATCAATGTTTGCCTTTACGTACTTGACCATCTTGGCCTGAATGTACTTTCTGTTGTCAGCAAGGAATCTTTCTGTTCTCTCAAAGCTTCCTGCAGCATTTGCGTGGAGGAACTTAAATGCGTTTGCAAGCTCCTCGTCACCGTTGAACTCTATTGCAGCTGCAATAGCTTCGATGATCGACTTGTCAGCCATAAGATAAAGGTTCCAAACGCCTTCATTAGCTCTCTGAGAGAGGTCGAAGAGAATCTTGTAAGCAACCAGCGGAACGAATCTGTCATCGCCGTCAGCGAATACCTCGTTCTCACTTTCAAAAACATTCTCTGTCCAAACCTTGGATGCGCTCGTTGTGAGCTTTGACATTACGAAGGTCATCTTCTTATTTATAAGCTCGAAGTCAAGGCTCTCAACAGGAATATTGGCTCTCTGCTTCTGATCGTAAAGGAAGAAGTTGGCCTTCTCTCCTCCGCCGACAACAAACGCCAAAAGCGCAAATGACATTCCAAGCAATATTATCGTAATTCCCAAGATCACGAAGAGCACCTTGAGCGCCCCCGCACTTGCTCCCGCTCCAAAAACAAACGTGAGGATTCCCGCGAGAATGAGCACCCCACACAGAACTACCAGGATCACCTGAAGGTTCTGCTTGACAAACTTCTTTAAGCTATCCATACAAACACTCCTGATTATTTAAAATATCGTCAATAAATGCCGCATTTGGCACTTTAAAATATCTTTTCGTATTATTATATCATACTTTTTTTATTTTTGCAAGACTTTTGTAATATTTTTATAAGATATACAAAAAAATTTCCTTAATTTTTCATCTCATAATTAAAAAAGTAGCGCAAAACTCCTTGACTCAAAAGAATAATAGTGATATAATAAAATGAAGTTTTTTGTTTTCACGGAAACCTTTAATGATCAGCGATACATTTTATACGAGGAGGCAATTTTCATGATAAAGCTCCACAAGGAAGGAGTATTTTACTCCAACGGCACTATATCCGAAAAAAGCGATATAGACGTACAAGCCGCAAGAAAAAACACAATAGCAGCGCAGATACTCACAGCCCACAATCAGTCGGGTCGCGATGACGCTTTGAAAATAAAGTTCGACGCAATGGTGTCACACGATATAACCTACGTCGGAATTATCCAAACCGCTCGCGTAGGCGGACTTGAGGAATTCCCCATTCCCTACGCGCTCACAAACTGCCACAACTCGCTTTGCGCGGTAGGCGGTACAATTAACGAGGATGACCACGTTTTCGGTCTCTCTGCCGCTAAAAAGTACGGTGGAATATACGTTCCCGCCAATCAGTCTGTCATCCACTCCTATGCAAGAGAGGAGCTTGCGGGATGCGGCAAGATGATCCTCGGATCAGACTCACATACCCGTTACGGCGCTCTTGGCACCATGGGTGTCGGAGAGGGCGGACCCGAGCTTGTAAAGCAGCTTTTAAAGGATACATACGATATAAAGGCCCCCGAGGTCGTGCTCGTTCACCTCATCGGCAAGCCGAGACGCGGAATCGGACCTCACGACGTAGCACTCGCGCTCGTCGGAGCAACCTTCAAGGACGGATTCGTCAAGAACAAGGTTCTTGAATTTGTCGGAGAGGGCGTTAAGAGCCTTCCCATCGATTTCAGAAACGGAATCGACGTAATGACAACCGAAACCACCTGCCTCTCCTCCATCTGGGAGACAGACGACGTCGTTAAAAAGCATTACGAGGTACACGGCAGACCCGAGGAATATAAGGAGCTCAAGCCACAGGGCGTCGCATATTACGACTCAATGGTAGAGATCGATCTCTCCAAGGTCGAATCAATGATAGCTCTCCCCTTCCACCCCTCAAACGTATATGCTATAAAGGAATTTGTCGCAAACGCAAAAGAGATCCTCGCATCAGTCGAGGAGGAAGCGAAAAAGAAATTCCCCAAATGCTCGCTTGATCTCGTATCTAAGGTGCAGAGCGACGGAAGCGTGCTTGCAGATCAGGGAATCATCGCCGGATGCGCAGGCGGTATGTTTGACAGCATCGTAGAGGCAAACGAGATACTCAAGGGCGGCAACGTAGGAAACAGCTATTTCTCGCTCTCGGTATACCCCACAAGCATTCCCGTTTCATTGGCGCTTACAAGACACGGCGTTTCCGCAGACCTTTTGGCAAATGGAGCTCTTATCAAGCCCTCCTTCTGCGGCCCCTGCTTCGG
>JAZUBI010000012.1:0-8832 GCA_045638385.1 Eubacteriales bacterium | reverse complement strand
GAAAAAGTTTTACGGAGTAAGGCATTGGTGCTCACGCATGATTAACGGTAGACACGGTGGCGTATTCTACTCATCCACCACTGCGTGGTCCCCCTTCCCTCACAAGGGAAGGCTAACGCAAAGCGAAATCAAACAAAAATTTAAAGCCGTGAAGTCCCCCACAAATTGCAATTTATTACTTTGATCTACCAAAAAGCTTTACTTTGTATCTACAAGTGAGACACTTGTGGCGGTTACGAGCTTTGAGTGGGCGATCTCCTTGCCGTTGAGGTAGAAGACTATTCTGCCTATGACCTCGCCCGAATTTACGGGTGAATAGACAAAGCGCGGTAATTCGATTTTATATTCTATTTCGCTTGAAGAGCGGGGGAGGGTGACTATTACCTTTTCCGCGTTTTCGACCTTTATGTGGTCGCAATCTCCTCCGACTGCCGGTATGATATAGCTAAACTCGCCTATTTCGCAGAGAGTTCGTGACTCTATTATCGAAAATCCGTGATTCAGCAATTTTGTATGATCCTGCCAATCGTCGGGCGCGTTGAGTGTTACCGCGATAAATTCAAGCCCGTCTCTGTTTGTCGCGCTGACAAGGCAACGTCCGCTTTTTTTAGTAAATCCCGTTTTGATGCCCATAGCGCCCTCATAGCTTTTGAGGAGCTTATTGTGATTGATGAGCAATCTGACGCCCTCTGTCTCGTTCAGGGGGATCGTTTTTTTATAGGTTGAGACGATCTCTCTGAAGGTTTCGTTAGAATACGCGGCTCGCGCGATAATCGCAAGCTCACGCGCGGTGGTATAGTGCGTTGCGCTGTCAAGTCCGTGCGGATTTTCAAAGTGCGTATGTATAAGCCCAAGCTCGGTCGCCTTTGCGTTCATCATTTGCGCAAATCCCTCAATGCTGCCGCCTATCTCGATGGCGATGGCTGCCGCGGCATCGTTTGCCGATTCGAGCAGCATAGCATAGAGCAGATCCTCAAGTGTGAGTCTTTCATTGGGGTAGAGATAGACCGACGAGCCCTCGACTCCGACTGCATCGGGCGAGACCGAGATCACTTTTTTTACGTCGCAATTTTCAAGCGCGACGAGTGCGGTCATGATCTTTGTTGTAGATGCCATAGGCAATCTTTCGTCGGCGTTCTTTTCGGAGATCACCTCTCCCGAGCTTACCTCGATGAGTATCGCGCTTTTTGCGCTTACATCGGGGATGCTTGACGTGTCGTATTCTCCGAGAAAGAGCTCCTTTTCCGGCTCGATGTCTGCTATTGGTAGATTTTGAGTCTGATCCTGCCTATCGCATGACGAAAAGACAAAAAATCCCCCAAGACAAAACGACAAGGCCACCAATAAAGCGGCGGCTTTTACTATCTTGCTTTTCTCAGAAGATCTTTTAGGCATAACATTCCCTCCGGACAAGTAATATCTGTGATATTATATTTGTCCGGCGGGGAATTTATGATGGGATTATAGCTTTTTTGGGAATTATTCCGCTTCTTCCTCGGTCTCTTCCTCGTCGTTCTTCTTGTTCTTTGCGAAGAGAGCCTTGATCTTTGCGATGATCTCGGGTGAGCGGTCGATGATGTCGGAGAGCTGCTCCATAGGATCGGTGGGGTTCTTTACGCCGATATTGATAAGCTCTACCTCGCCTGTTGCGGAAACGCAGAGCATACCGATAGGCTGAACTGTGATTCCTGTTCCGCCGCCTGCACCGAAGTTCTGGGGCTTATCCTGAGCTCCGCCCGTCTTGTCGTTGTAGTCGATTCCGCCGGTTGCAAATCCAAGAGCTACCTTGGAGATCGGAATGATGGTGGTTCCCGACTTTGTTTCAACGGGAGTGCCTATGACCGTGTTAGCGTCGATCATATTTCTGATCTGCGCAAGTGTTGACTGTACTACTTCCTGAAGCTTGTTTTCGGATGCCATAATGTAAATCCTTTCGTTTTATCTAAAATATTTCTTTTTATTTTTATGCCGTTTGACTCTCAGACTTAGAGATCTGCGGCTTGTTTTCGCTGTTATCTGTCTCGGATGCTTCTGTTTTCGGGAATGCGTGTCCCGACTTTGGCGCGCCCGACGGCTTGATCTTAAGATAGCCGAGGAGGAACTTGAAGCCTGATCTGATCAGCACTCCGAGAATGCCGCCAATGCTGGTTGAAAAACCGAGCTTTATATCTGCCTTGATTTCCTCGGAGAGAAAATCGGGCGCGATCTCGATCTCCGCGCGCTTCATGCCGTGAAGATGCGAGTGCTTATCGATAAAGGTGAGTGCAGGACCCAGCGCGTTGCTTATCGCGTAATAGGTCAGCGCGGTCTTTGCCGCATCCGCGCCACCGACCTTGATCTTTATTCTTGCTGCGTGGAAATGGAATTTTAAGAAGAGGGACGGGAAGAAGAATTTTATTATTGAGATGACGAGGCGTATCATATCGGGCAGGCGAGGGGATGATGCCTTTTTCGCCGCTTTTCTTGCCTTCTTTTCGGCCTTTGTAAGCTTTGCCTCTTCCTCTTTTTTCTTTCTCTTTTTTTCTTGCTTTAAAGCCGCTTTTTTAGCCTTTGCCTCGGCTTTCTTTGCATCCTTGATTGCCTTTTTGCGGTCTCGCTTGGCTATCTTTTTAAGAGTGTAATTGCTGAGCTTGTATTTTTTCGGCTTTTTGGGCAGTATGTTTATCCTTATGCCGAGAACCGACACCCAAAGGCGAAGCTCGTCGCCCATGTCGACTGTGACTCTCACTCTGACGGTGAAAATGAACACGAACAGGGCAATTATTCCCAGAATAATGTACAAGGCTATCACAATTATCACTCCTTTCTGTTGATTTTAAATTTTGCATCGCTGAGGTATCGTCCCCGGCCGATACGGTTTAATTTAAACCGTTTATTCCTCCGAGCTTGTGCTTGCTTCGGCTACGGCGAGCGCGGAGGAGAATCCGACCTCCTCGACAGCGAGGGCCTCCTCGGCGGGAGCGGGTGTGAGCTCGGTTTCGGGGAGCTCGTCAAGGGAAGAGAGTCCGAACACTCTCAAAAATTTTTCGGTGGTCGTATAGAGCATAGGACGTCCCGGCGCATCGAGACGGGAGAGCGATTCTATAAGTCCCTTATCTATAAGGGAGGTCATTGCGTATGAAGAATCGACTCCGCGCACGGCGTCTACAAACGCTCTTGTTACGGGCTGGTTATATGCGACTACGGCGAGAGCCTCGAGCGTTGAAGCCGAGAGGTTTCCGCCTCTCTTTATATCAAGTGCCTCGCGTATGTAGGGGAGGAACTCCTCCTTTGTTGCAAGCTGGCATGAGTCGGGGTACATCAAAAGAAGAAGTCCGCGCTTGGAGCTCTCGGAGTTGTATTCCTCGCTCATTACCTCGATCATATTCTTTACATCCTTTACGGAAAGACCGAGCACTGCGGAGATCTTTTCGTATTCCACGGGGTGTCCTGCGGCGAAAAGTATCGCCTCTATTGCGGCGGTGACCTTTTCAAGCGTTATTTCGATCTTTTCTTCCTGGCTCATTCCTCTCCGCCTCCTTGATCTTCTTTACCTGTTTCTTCTTGGTTATCTGTCTGTTTGTCTGCGGTTATGACGTCGTTCGGGTCATCGTTTATAACAAACTGCGCTCCGTCGTCAAGCAGGGTACCCTCAAAGTCGTGTATAAGGATCTTTCTGATCTTTATAAGCTCCAAAACTCCGAGGAATATTGCTATCATATCGGGGAGCGAAACCGAATCCGAGAGAAGCTCACGCAGAGTTGTGACCCTCTTTTTCTGCATCCTGCGGATGATTCCCGTGATCTTTACCTCGACGGGGACGATGGGCGAGCTGATCATAGGCGTGAACACCTCGCGCTCGATCTTAGGTCTGTTTTCGTTGTAGGTGATTATTCTTCTGACCGCGAGACAGAGCTTTTCAATATCATGATCAAGCACGAAGGTTTTGTCTATGCTGATCTCGTCGGTGTCCTTTTCGAGTCTTCCCGAAAAACGGGGATAGAGAAGCGCCATCTTTTTTGCCGCCTCCTTCGCCTGCTGATATTTAAGCAGGGCATCGGCAAGCGCGGCTCTCGGGTCTTCCTCTTCCTCCTCGGCCTTGGGAAGCAGGAGCTTACTTTTTATGAGCATAAGCTCACTCGCCGTTACGATAAATTCGCTTGCGAGATCCATATCGAGTCTTTGAGCCTCCTCGATATATTCGAGGTACTGCTCGCAGATGATATTTATTTTTATGTCGTCTATCGACATCTTGTTTTTCTGGATGAGCGACAGAAGAAGGTCCAGAGGCCCTTCAAATATTTCAAGACGGTAGTTTAAAGCGTCCATACAGGACCTCCTTTCTTAAAATCAGAACAAAAGTATTTCCCAAAGAGTGAACATGGGGTCAGCGATCGCGTAAAAGATCTTTTGCGCCACCCACGAAAAGGGGGAGAAGCCAAAGATTCGCGAGCATCCTATCATGAAGACCAGAACGCCGATCATGATATATCTTTCGTATTTCATCATGGCAAAATAGGTTTTTGTGGGTAAAAAGAGCGAGAAAAATCTTGATCCGTCAAACGGCGGAACGGGAATGAGGTTGAATACCGCGAGCACGAAATTCATAAATCCGAGGTAGAAAAAGAAATTCATCAAGACCTGCAGGACGTTGAATATAAATTCGTTCTCGGCTCCCGTTGTGAGAAGATATTTAAATGCTAACGCATAGCTCAAGGTGTAGAGGATTGTTCCTATGACACCGAGAATGAGGTTGGATACGGGGCCCGCGATCGCGGTGTACGCCATACCCTTTTTGGGGTTTTTGAAGTTTCTTGAGTTGATCGGAACCGGCTTTGCCCATCCGTATCCGAAAACAAGCATAAAGAGCGAGCCTATCGGATCGAGGTGCTTTGCGGGGTTTATCGTTACTCTGCCGAGAAAATACGCGGTATGGTCTCCGAGCTTATGCGCGACGTATCCGTGCGCCGCCTCGTGAACCGAGAGCGAGATAAGGACTACCGGTATTATGAGCAAAAGGTTGATGATCACCTCACGGGGGTTTCCACCCTGAAGTATTGAAAAGAGCATTATTTTCCTCCAAGGATCAAAGCTTTATATCGGCAAGCTCGGCAATGGCGCGCCAAAGCTCCTGCTTACCCTCGCCCTTGAGTGAGGAGAAGGGGATTATGGGCGTTCCCTCTGCTATTGTTTCATCGTTCGTTATTTTTTCGATTATAGCCGCGCGGTCTGTCTTGTTGAGCTTGTCGATCTTGGTTATGGCGATGATGTAGGGCATATTTACACTGTTCATATACTCTATCATCATTGCATCGTCGCGAGTGATGCCTGCTCGGCTGTCGATGAGCTGAACGACTCCGCGAACAAGGTCGATGTTTTTATTTTTTGTGAAATAACCGTCGGTAAGGCTCTGCCATACGCCCTGGCTGTCCTTGCTCCTTGCGGCAAAGCCGTATCCCGGAAGGTCGACGAGGAAGAGCTTTTTATCCACCTCGTAGAAGTTTACGGTGATAGTCTTTCCGGGGGTTGCGGATACTCTTGCCAAGCTCTTTCTGCCAAGCAACGTGTTTATAAGAGAGCTTTTTCCTACGTTAGAGCGACCCGAAAGCGCGACCTGAACGATAGGATCGGTTGGGAATTGGCTGGCAAGACCCGCGGTCATTTTAAGGTTTACGTTTTGAGTATTAAGTCCCATAGCGTTAAAGGGTACTCCTTTTGATATTAATTGGTAGGCGCTTTTATGCGTCCTTCTTTTTTGCGTTTCTTCCCGCTCTGGGAGCGGCGGATGAGCGGACGGGATCGGCGATGATCACGTTATCCGATCTCTCGGATCTCTCAACGCCGGTCTTGCTCTCCGCAAGCGCGTTTGAAAGCACCTCGGATGCCTTTTTGCAGGGAATAAACGTAACGTTTTCGCGCACGACGGGGTCTACCTTGTCAAGGTCCTTGAGGTTATCCGCGGGGATAAGTATTGTTCTGACTCCGGCGGAGTATGCCGCCATAGTCTTTTCACGCAGGCCGCCTATCGCGAGCACGTTTCCGCGTATCGTGATCTCGCCGGTCATAGCGATGTCGCGACGTACGGGGATGCCCGAAAGCGCGCTTATGAGCGCTGTAAGCGTGGTGACTCCCGCGCTGGGTCCGTCCTTCGGAACTGCTCCCTCGGGGAAGTGTATGTGTATGTCTTTTTTGGTATAGAAATCGGTGGGGATGCCGTATTTTTCGGCTACCTGACGCGCGTATGTGATAGCGGCGTGAGCCGACTCCTTCATTACGTCACCAAGCGAGCCTGTGAGCTCAAGCTTGCCTGTTCCGTCCATGATCGCACACTCGACCTTAAGCAGGTCTCCGCCCGACTGTGTATATGCCATTCCGTTGACTACGCCTATCTCGTCGCTCTCGCCTATAAGCTCGGGTATGATCTTACGGGGGCCCAGGAGAGAGGAAAGGTCGCTTGCCTTGACGGTCATGTGCTTTATATTTTCCTCGATCATCTTCTTTGCGCATTTTCTGCAAAGAGCCGCGATCTCGCGCTCAAGGTTACGCACGCCCGATTCTCTTGTATATCCGTCTATGATCTCGGAAAGAGCGCCGTCTGTTATCTTAAGCATGCGCTTATTGAGTCCGTGTCGCTTGAGCTGCTTGCCGATAAGATGATTTTTTGCGATTGCGGTCTTTTCGGTCTTGGTGTAGGTATAGAGCTCGATGATCTCCATTCTGTCAAGGAGCGGTCTTGGTACTCTGTCAAGAGTATTTGCCGTTGCAATGAAGATACAGTCGGAGAGGTCGAAGGGGAGCTCTACGAAATGGTCGCGGAAGAATTTGTTTTGCTCGGGATCGAGCACCTCAAGCATTGCGGATGCGGGGTCTCCGCGCCCGTCGCTTGCCATCTTATCTATCTCGTCAAGGAGGATGAGAGGATTCTTCACGCCTGCCTGAGTGAGTGCGTTTACGATACGTCCGGGCATTGCGCCGACGTATGTCTTTCTGTGACCGCGGATATCTGCCTCGTCACGGACACCGCCCAAGGACACGCGGACGTATTTGCGCTTCATTGCCTTTGCAAGAGAGGCCGCGATAGATGTTTTACCCACGCCGGGAGGGCCGTAGAGGCATATGATCTGTCCCTTGAGCTCGGGGTTGAGCTGCTTGACTGCGAGGTATTCGAGGAGTCTGTTCTTTACGTCATCGAGTCCCTCGTGGTCTGCATCGAGTATCTTTTTTGCGGCATCTATGTCGGCTCTGTCCTTTGTCGACTCTGTCCACGGTATATCAAGGCACACGTCGAGATAGTTTGCAAGCACTGTTGCCTCGGCAGAGCCGAAGGGGGATTTTGCCAATCTGTCTGTCTCCTTATGGAGCTTCTTTCTGACGTCCTCGGGGAGGTTGAGCGAATCTATTTTCTGTCTGTATTCGTCTATTTCTGATATTGCATTGTCGCCAAGCTCGTCCTGGATAATGCGCATCTCCTCGCGCAAATAATATTCGCGCTGACCGCGGTTTATCTTCTCGCGTGTTTTTCTGTGGAGCTCGTTTTCAAGGCGGAGGACAGAGATCTCGTCCTCTGCGATGGCAAGCACGGTCTCTACACGCTTGTAGGGCTCGAAGATAGCGAGTATCTCAAGCTTATCCTCGTGCTTGATAAAGAGTCCGGACGCGATAACGTCTGCAAGCATTGCGGGGTTCTTTATGCCCTTGAAGTTGGGGAGTATATTTTCTGCGGGGGGAGGGAGCAGCTTTGCCATAGTTGCCGCGGTCTCATTGAGTCTGCGGAGGTAGGCCTGATTTTTTACGCTCGGTCCGTCGGGGAGGGTCACTGTTTTGCATATCGCGTTTGCGGTGAAATATCTGCCCGTTCTGCGGTACTCGCCTACGATTGCTCGGGATACGCCCTCTGCGATGCAACGAACAGCCTTATCGCCCGTGTTTATAAGCTGCTTGACCTTTATTACCGTTCCGATCTCAAAGAGCTCGGAATTTTCGTCGTCTTCATATTTATATGGAACTGCAATGGCGTACTTTGAGCCCTCGAACGCTTCCTTTGCTGCTTCGCAGGAGCCAAACCTCGCATCGGTTATTTCGAGGTTGACTATTTCGCCGGGGAAGGCAACCGTGCCTTCAAGAGCGATAAGTGGGAGGGAAAGCTTTTCAGCCTTGGTTATGTATTCTGACATGTTTTTCTCCGTTTTGTTCTGGTATTTGCGTATTTATATTTTTACTAAACATAAGCACATATTTATCTAATATAACATTATAACATATTATTGCCCGAATTTCCATACTTTTTTTGAATTTTTACAATTTGTACAATTTATTATATATCTCTTAACGAAAAAAAGGCAAAAAGAAAGCACAACCTTGAGTTTTCATTGCGCATTTGATATCATTAGATTGATATTTCGCAGAAAACGATCTAAAGTTGTGCAGGAATTATAATAAAGCTCGGACGCGGATCCTCGCTTTACTCGGGACTATCATTATACACCTTTTGGAGCGGTTTGTAAATATCCATTTTGTACGATTTTTTGTCGTATTTTTTGGCAAAAAGTATATGACGAAAAATTTTCAACGATTTGTCGTAGTATTTTTTGTGTATTTTGCTATAATCTATCGTGTCGTAGTGGGCTTTTGCGTTTTATTTTCAAATTTTGATTTGTCGGGATGCGAGGGGATGCGCGTGGGGAACTTTTCCAGGGAAAAAATCCCCCCACACCCCTCAAAACCCCAATAAATATTTTATGCAGGGTAAGACAGTTTATAAAACTACACCGTGTCGCACCTGCATCGTCCCACTGCTATCGTGTTGCGAGTTCTTCTAAACCGTTATAATAAAAGGGTTTTATTATTCTTCAC
>JAZUBI010000011.1:0-1543 GCA_045638385.1 Eubacteriales bacterium | reverse complement strand
AAGGGCGGTCTTGGTTGCATAATAGGTCATATCGCACTTGAAGGTTTCCGAATATCTTTCCACGGTATCGGGCTTACCTTCAAGCGCGTTTTTTATTTCCTCACGGTCTGCGTGATTTTCAAGGGGAGCTTTCGTGTCACTCTCGTAAAGAACGTTACCGTTCATATCGAAAATCGTAATACGAAGCTCAGGATTATCCTCATATTTGTCAAAGCAAGTGAAATCACTTTGTTCGTTCATTAAAGTGGCAGCAAGCTCTGTTTCATCCTTCAACCGTTCATTTACGATATTGTTCGTGTTCATATTAACGGCAATAATACCGAATACGAACATCAGGAGAACGCAGACAAGAGTTGCGGCAAACACCTTATAAAATATTTTCTTTTTCATTTTGCCTCAAAGCGATAACCGATACCGCGCACGGTAACGATCACATCGCCGCCTCCACATTCCGTTATTTTGTCGCGGAGCTGAGAAATATGTATATCGAGCGTTCTTGTTTCGCCCATATAGCTTTCTCCCCAAACCTCACGGAACAGCTCTTCACGCTCAATGGTAACACCTGCACGTGCAATCAGCATTTTGAGAAGCTTATACTCCTTCAAGGTGAGTCCCAAATCCTGACCTTCATAAAAGACCTTGTAAACGTTGTTGTCAATTACAAACCCCTTCTGATTGGTAACGTAAAGGTTCGCACGACGAATGTTTGTTTTGACACGTGCGATAAGCTCAAGCACCGAGAAGGGCTTGGTCATATAATCGTCAGCGCCCTTATTTAATCCTTTTACAGCGCTTATCTCATCGGACTTTGCACTTACGATGATAACAGGGATTTTTTCGTCAATCTCTCGGATCTTTGTTAGAATCGTATAGCCGTCCATATCGGGAAGCATAATGTCAAGAATTATAAGGCTTGGTCGAGCATTCTCAAAGCACGCAAAAAAGTCCTTACCGTTCTCAAACATTTTGGTAAGGAATACTCCTTCAAAAGCTCCTTCGTATAATTCTCTTATGCCTTCATCGTCTTCAACAATATAAATTATCTCATCCATTAAAACTTTTGATGTACCCCCGTTTCGTTATATTTCGTCCACTCGGCAACATTCACAGCGTGGTCGCCGATTCTTTCAAGATACTTTGCAACCATCATAAGCTCAATAGCTTGGTCACCGTTTCTGCCGTCCTTTTTGATCAGCTCAATAAGATCGCTCTTTACCGCAAGAAACATATCGTCCATCTGATCGTCAAGAGCGATTACCTCATCTGCAAGAGCTTCATCGTTATTGATAAAGGAATTTACGCTTTCTCTGACCATTTTTACAGCAAGATTGCCCATAGCGGTAATGTGCGTGAGCTTCTTGATATATGCGTCGCCCGGCATTGTGTAAACAAGGTCGCCGATATCAGCAGCTTGGTCGCCGAAGCGTTCAATGTCGGTAATCATCTTGAGCGCGGTGGATACCTCGCGGAAATCCTTTGCTACAGGCTGTTGCTTGAGTAGAATACGCATACATTTCTTCTCAATCGCCATCTCGTACTCGTC
>JAZUBI010000010.1:0-6585 GCA_045638385.1 Eubacteriales bacterium | reverse complement strand
ATTCATACCTTGTTATTCCCATACTGTCAATAAAATCCTTCAACCTTAAGGTAACCATAATATCACACCCTTTCGATATATATTTTAATAGAGATATATCTTCTTGACAATTCCCATAATTAGATGTATACTTATATAAGTATATAAAATAGGTAGTGATACAGTAGAGATGCCGTCAACTAATCTTCTTCATCATTTGAAGCAAATTCGGGAAAGCAAAGCAAAAAGTAATCACATTCGTCACACGAACACTCAAAGCCCTGTTCTCCGTTTCCAAGACAAACTGAAGGCTCCCTTGGTGAAAGCTCTACATCTGTGATATCTATTACGTTATTTTGATAATCCTTACTCATAAATCCCCCTATCAACGCAAAAAAGGTGCGTAACCGAAGCCACGCACCGAAAAACGCAAACCCCGATTGCTGCTACACAAAACTTAACAAGCTGGGAGATAACTCTCGCTTATACGCTAAGTGGAATTTGCGTTTTTGCCAAATTCATTATTAGCATATAAGCATAGGGATAAAACCCTCTATAAAAATAGAGAGTCCCCTCGCATAGCTTGTTAATTAAATTTTGTGTAGCAAGATTATTATATCACAATTTTTGCGATTTGTAAACATATTTGGTGAAAATTATAAACTTACCTTCCGGGAGCTTTTTTATGTTCACCTATGAATTGTCAATTTTCCTGACAAGCACTGCATTTGTATCCACAAACGCAAAATACGGCATACCTCTTTCGAGATATACCGTATTCCTGAAAACTGTCCTTTAGGGTACGCCCCTAAAGGTGGGACTCTTTTTTGGGGGAGTCCCACACGTTTTTTGCAATAAATTGTTTATCCAAAAAAATTTTTATAAATTTTTAATTTTACTGTTGACAAAAACAAGATTGTGTGATATAATATCTAAGCGTTCGGCAAAAAGCCTTATTTTCGACGCATATGGCGGGATAGCTCAGTTGGCTAGAGCAACCGGTTCATACCCGGTAGGTCATGGGTTCAAGTCCAATTCCCGCTACCAAACACAGAATGCGGATGTAAATCCGCATTTTGTGAATAAGGCCCGTTGGTCAAGCGGTTAAGACACGGCCCTTTCACGGCTGTAACATGGGTTCGATTCCCGTACGGGTCACCAAAAAACACTGCAGAAAATGATACATTTTCTGCAGTATTTTTTTATCCAAGTCGCAGACTTGGTATATCATCGCCGCGCGAAGCGTGGTGTATATCATCAGCCCCTTGGGCTGTATATCATCACGCATCAGCGTGTATCTTTCTGCGACTTGATGATATACAAAACTTCGTTTTGATGATATGCAATTTCTGCGAAATTGATGATATACAAGGCTCACGCCTTGATTTTAATATTAGAATGTAGTATAATACACTTAAAGAGGTGATATTATGTCAAAGAACTATTTATTGATATATTCCGAACAGCTTGCGACCGATATTGAATTGATGTGTCAAAGAATTAAAGCGCCGTCAAACACACATTTTCAAATTCGAAAAAGTTCAAGTAGCGTTTATGCCAATATCCGTGAGGCAAATTACGGTCAAAGTAAAGCAGACATGCTTTCCAAATTTGAAATTGCGCTTAAAGAATGTAGTGAAACAGAAGGTTGGTTACAGCTATTGTTTAATACAAATGGCATTGATGAAGATACATACAAGAAGCATCGTAACCTTTGCGGAAGAATCAGACGAATGTTGATTTCGAGTTGCAAAACATTAAAAGAGCAAAGATGACTTATGAAAGAATTTATGATTGGTAAAGTTGTAAAAGTTATTGTTGATAGACCGATTGGTACTCACCATCCAAATCACAAGAATTTGATATATAGTGTTAACTATGGTTATGTTCCCGAAATTTTTGCTCCTGATGGCGAAGAGCAAGATGCCTATATTTTAGGTGTAAATGAACCTGTTACAGAATATCTCGGAAAGGTTATTGCTATTATCCATCGACTTAATGATATTGAAGATAAATGGGTTGTAGTTCCTGAAGATAGGTTTTTCACAAAGGAAGAAATCGCAAATTCGGTTGCTTTTCAAGAAAAGTTCTTTGATATAGAGATAGTGATGTAAAAAGCACCCATTTGTTAAAATTGACCCCATTTTTTACAAAATGCACCCATTGACTTCATTTTGCACCCATAGAGGTCAAAATGCACCCATTAGGATTTTGTATCCTTTTCGTAGCCCTTTCACAAAATAAAAAGAGAGCAGTAGAACTGCTCTCTTTTGTTTTTGCTAACCCTTCCCGAATCGAACCCACTCCCAACCGCATAGCGGTTGGGATTAATGTGCGCATGGAGAGCTGCGACTTAAAATACACCTCGGCGCACATGATGGGTTCAGATTCCCGCATGCGAGCTTGCCGTTGTTTTGAAAAACGGCGAATGAATGCTTTAAGGCTCTTTATAATGCGTTATTTTCTAAAATTGGTGAAAAACATATTGATTTTTAACCTTATACATGTTATAATCCTATATAATAAAAGGGAATATTTCCATGAAATGAATATACATTCATTTTTTAGAAATTTTATTCAAAATCTGAAGAAACAAGAGGAAAAGCTATATGACAAAAAGAGAATTGCTAAAAAGAATAGGCAGTGTTGAGCAGGTTGGCGGTATCCGCGACTACACCTTTAACGACGGCAAGGCAAAGGGCGTTCGCGCCATCGAGATCAACACCGGAAATCTCTGCTTCACCGTGCTCCCCGACCGTTGCATGGACATTGCAAACGCCACCTTTAAGGGCGATGCGTTCGCTTGGATCTCAAAGGCGGGAATAGTTGCACCGCAATATTACGAAAAGGACGGAGATAATTGGGTTCGCGGATTTTACGGCGGTCTGCTTACAACCTGCGGACTCCGCAATATCGGAAGCCCCCACAGAGGACAGGGTCAGCACGGCAGAATCGCGTATATTCCTGCCGCAAAGGTCAGCGTTTTTGCCGATTGGGTCGGTGACGAATACATAATGAGAGTGAGCGGAGAAATGCGCGAAAGCAGCGCGCTTGAAGAGAATCTCGTGCTTAAGCGCACCATAACCGCAAAGCTTTTCTCTGATGAAATTGAGGTAGAGGATACCATTATAAACGAGGGATATTACGATATAGATCTCACTCTGGCTTATCATTGTAACTTCGGCTATCCCCTTGTAAATGAAGGCTCCAAGATAGTTGGAGTTCCCGAGGAGCACTCGAAAATATGGGGACCCGAGCACACTCTTGAAGAGGCTTGCATCACGGCAAACCACGAGGGCGAATACGGCTTTGCGGGAATAGAAAACGGCAAAATGGGCGTTTATATGACCTATAAGAGAGAAAAGACCCCCGATTTCCTTATCTGGAGAATGCTTGGCGAGAGCGATTACGTTATCGGTCTTGAGCCGAGAACAACGGCTCTTGGCGGCAAGGATATTGAAGAGCAGGGTAAATATTATAATCTGAAGCCCTTTGAGGAGTTCAAGACATATATCAAATTCGAGGCTAAGGAGCTCTGAGCGTTATGAAACAAAGGCTTTCAATAGAAAATATGACGCCTGAGCAGAAGCTCGGAATGGTATTCTGCGCAAGAAAATTTGATAAGGTTGACGACGAAGATATAAATTTCACGATCGAGCTTATTAAAAATCATTCGCTTGGCTGTGTTCAGTTGCCTGCGCACAAAAAGGATGTTGTTGAGCGCGTTGTTGCGGCGGCAGATTATCCCATTTTGGTATTTAATGATACCGAGCAGGGATTTCCCACCTCGTCATTGCCCCCTATTCCGCTTATGTCGCTTGCGGCGTGCGGAAAAGAGGAGTATTACCGCGCATTTGCGCGCGCGATCGCAAGTCAGGCTAAGGCAGCGGGATATAACGGAACCTGGGGTCCTGTGCTCGACGTTTTGAAGGGTGACGGTCCTTTCCGTGTTTACAGACATTTTTCCGATGATCCCGAGGTAGTCAAGGATGCGGCGGCGATAATTGCCGGTGTTTACAAGAGCAATCGCTATCTCTCAACAGGAAAGCACTATCCCGGCTCTGACGATACGCCCTATGATTCCCATATGACCGAGAACTTTGCTGACCTTGATGAGGATGATCTTTTGAATTTTGATCTCAAGCCCTATCTCGGTCTTATGGACAAGGGACTTTTACCTTGCATCATGACAAGACATGCGGTATATCCGAAGATAGATCCCGAATATCCCGCGTCACTTTCCAAGAAGGTTATAAGCATACTCAGAAATAAGGGCTTTGACGGCATTTGCTTTACCGATTCGCTTGCAATGATGGGCATTTTACAGCGTTTTGGTGAGGAAAACGTATACGGAATGGCAGTTGAGGCCGGAAACGACATTATCCTTCCCAATTACCGTACACCTACTCGCGAATCCTACAATATGCTCCTCAAAAATTACCGTGACGGTATGATCAGCGAGGCGCGTCTTGACGAGGCGGTAAGAAGAGTGCTTTCTGCTATGGACTTCGTTGCACAAGAGCCTGACGGAAAGGAGCTCTTTACCGAAAAGGATAAGGAGCTTATATACGATATCGCGAGGGATTCTATTACCGCGCTGACCGATGATGGCTTGGAGGCGAGCATTGACTGCTCCGACGAGGACGTTATGTTCGCGGTGGTGACCGAAAACGGTTATAAAATAAACGAAAACGATGCTGAAACTGTTACGGAAAAGTGGTATTACCCTCAGAAAATCGTCAATAGAATAAAAGAGAATTTCCCCAACGCCTGCGTTGAGCTTATTCCCGAGTTTCCGGATGCGGGGCAAAACGAGAGGATACTTTTCGGCGCAAGAAATTACAAGAAGGTGGTATTTGTTACATTCTGTAATACGGGCGCGTATCTCGGCACGGACGGATTGACAAGGCGCATTGAGTCTGTTATAAATGCGCTTGCGCATTCGAAAAAGCTTGATACGGTGGTTCATTTCGGAAATCCTTATGCGCTCAAGACCCTTGAGCATATACCGAGAAAGATATTCGGATATATGATCCCCGAATCGCAGGAATATGCGATAGACGTTATAGCGGGAAAATGCGAGGCTAAGGGAAGATTGCCCTTTGGTGTTGAATTTAACTAAAAAACGGTGTAAAAAACAGATATAAATAACAAAAAAACGGTATATTGCACGCTATCGTGCGATATACCGTTTTTATATGTAATTAAGTGAGGAGCTTGGCGAGGAGTGAACGGTGCACCTTCATGGCTCCAAAGGGGCAGAACTCCTGACAGCAGAAGCATTTTATGCACTTTGAGCGGTCAATTACAGGCTTGCCGTTCTTCATGACGATCGCCTGCGCAGGGCAGATCTGCTTGCACTTTTCACAGCCCTTGCATTCTGCTTTTTTTACGGTGGGCTTTGCTTCAAGAACGCTTCTTGCGATCTTGCCGAAGAGCTTTGAGCGGTTATCAAAGAGAAGACTGCGCCTTACTGCCACGTTTTCGTAGTCGGGAATTACCATTGAGTCAATATCACCGTACACGGAGAGCGAATCTATCGAGTCGGGGATGAGTCCGCGCTCGCGCGCTGCGCCGAGAGTAGGAATGGTATCGGGGTCAAGCCCGATGATCTTTGCACACACCATATCGAGCTTGTGGGGACATTTTGAGGCGAGTATCGCGCCAATCTCGCGCGGCTTACCTGCGGTGGGGCCGTTGCCCTCCATACCGATAATTGCGTCTGCGATGCATAATTTGATTTTTTCGGAGAAATACTCATCTATATCAACTATCATTCGCGCGAAATCTGCGGGATTGGGGTAGCGGAAGTGATATTCAGGCTTCATCGTGCCCGGGATAACGCCGAACATGTTTTTTGCCGCCGCGCTCATGCCCATCATTCCGTGCGTTTTCAGCTTGCAGAAGTCGATTATCGCGTCCGCCTCGTCGAGATATGCGGTGTAGGTGAAGCTGTGCGCGACCTTGGCGTTGGGAAAACGTGTCTCAACCTGCTCGAAATTGTGATTTAACTCGCCGCCGGCTTCTTCTGCCGATTTCAGACCGCAGACCGAGTATACTTTATTGAGAAAAACAGAGTTGTAAAGCCCTCCGGGAGAGTCTCCAACGATGATCTTGCCAGCTCCTCTCTCCTTTAAAAGCTCTATGAGTGCGCAGATGAGCGCCGGATGGGTAGTTACTGCCTCCTCGGGCTTTGCAAACGTGACGAGGTTTGCCTTTATGGCTATGCACATTCCCTCGGTTACAAAATCAAGTCCGCCGATGGGGTCAAGAAGAGAAGCGAGCGCGATTTTTACTTCATTTTTATTATATGTATGGCAGGGGACTGCGGAAACATCGTAATTTGACATATGAGGCTCCTATTATTCGTGGTATTTGGGTATATTATATCGCATATGCCGACGGTTGTCAATGACTTGGCTTTTAAAGGTGATAAATTGGGGTTTAGCGGTGGCTTCACGGCTTCAGCGCGAAGCGAGTGCAAGTTTCGGTCAAGCCTTTTCAAAGGCTTGCGCCGATCCAACGCGCGGAGCGTTGGTCGCCGTCCGCAGACGGCGAAATCTCTCCTGTGGCGTCTTCTTTTTTGCAAAGCTTTTTTCTTTGCGC
>JAZUBI010000009.1:0-2664 GCA_045638385.1 Eubacteriales bacterium | reverse complement strand
GGTTGGGGTTTTGGGGGTGTGGGGGGATTTTTTCCCTGGAAAATCCCCCCACGCGCATCCCCGCCTCCCCGACAAATCAAAATTCGAAAAAGAATTTTTCAAGGAAAAGCAATGTTTAACAAAGAATATATAAACGTATACGGAGCCGGGCTTGCGGGATGCGAGGCGGCTTGGCAGATAGCGTCTCGCGGAATAAAGGTAAGGCTTTACGAGATGAAGCCAAAAAAATTCACTCCTGCGCATCACGCAAACGGATATGCGGAGCTTGTATGCTCGAACTCATTGAGATCGGACAGGCTGACGAACGCCGTCGGACTTCTCAAGGAGGAGCTTATGAGGCTCGATTCGCTTATCATGGAGGCGGCGTACGCAACGAGAGTTCCTGCGGGCTCTGCTCTTGCCGTAAACAGAGACGATTTTTCGGCCTACGTTACCGAAAAGATAAAAAACCACCCGAATATTGAGGTGGTTGAGGAGGAGGTCGCGGGAGTTGAGGACGGAGTTATAACCGTTATTGCGACCGGACCGCTTACAAGCGAGCCTATGGCGAAATACATAGAGGAAACGCTTGGATGCGAGGGCCTTCATTTCTTTGACGCCGCCGCGCCGATAGTCAGCGCGGACAGCCTTAATATGGACATTGTATATGCCGCATCGAGATATGACAAGGGAGATGCGGACTATCTCAACTGCCCCATGACGCGCGAGCAGTACGATGCCTTTTACACCGAGCTTATAACCGCGCGTGAGGCGGAGCTTCACGATTTTGATCGCGATATGCAAAAGGAGCTTAAGGTGTTCGAGGGCTGCATGCCGGTTGAGATAATGGCGAAGCGCGGATATGACACTCTCCGCTACGGGCCCCTAAAGCCGGTCGGACTTGTGGACAAGCGCACGGGCGAGGAGGCCTATGCGGTAATTCAGCTGCGCCGCGAGAACGCGGAGGGAACGATGTACAATCTCGTCGGATTCCAGACGCATCTTGCTTTCCCGGAGCAGAAAAGGGTATTTTCAATGATACCGGGACTTGAGAACGCGGAGTTTTTGAGATACGGCATTATGCACAGAAACACATATCTCGATTCACCAAAGTTCCTTGATTCGGACTATTCTATGAGAAATAATCGAAACATATTTTTCGCAGGACAGATGACCGGTGTTGAGGGTTACATCGAATCTACCGGATCGGGATTTGTGGCAGGCGTCAACGCCGCGCTCAGATTTTTAGGCGAGGATGGCGTGAAATTCCCCAAAACGACCATGATAGGCGCGATGGCGGAATATATCAGCACGGGAAACATGAGCGGAAGCTTTGTTCCCATGAACGCAAACTTCGGAATCGTAGAGCCGCTTGGATACAAGGTAAAGGGCGGCAAGGTCGCAAAGTACGAGGTGATCGCGGCGCGTGCTCTTGACGCGCTTGATGACTACGCCGAGCGACTTGGCGCAAAAAACAACGAAAAAAGAAAAACGGAGGTATCCGTAAATGAGAATAATTCTTGATATAATGAGCGGCGACAAGGCTCCGCTTGAGATGCTGAAGGGAGCGGTTGACGCAAAGGCTCAGGACTATGCAAAGGACGTTGATTTTACACTTGTCGGTGATGAAAACGTTATAAAAACACTTTCTGACGAGCATAAATTGGATATTTCGGGCTTTGAGATAAGACATGCCGACTCCTGCCTTACCATGGAGGATGACCCTATGGCGGTAATGAAGGAGAAAAAGGATTCCTCTATGGCTGTGGGACTCAGAATGCTTGCGGCAGGCGAGGGAGATGCCTTTGTCAGCGCGGGAAATACCGGAGCGCTGTTCTGCGGCTCGTCGCTTATCGTTAAGAGAGTCAGCGGAATACACAGGGCGGCTATCGGCGCGATCCTGCCCCTTAAGACTCCCGTAATGCTTATGGATTCGGGCGCGAGCGTGCAGGTAAACGAGGAATATCTCCATTTGTTTGCTATTATGGGAAGCGCATATATGAAGGCGATCTATTCGGTTGAAAATCCGAGAGTCGCTATGGTAAATAACGGCGCGGAGGAGCATAAGGGAACAGATCTGCAGGTTTCTGCTTATCCCAAGCTCAAGGCAAGCGGATTTATCAATTTCGTTGGCAACGTCGAGGGAAATCAGTTGCCTAACGGTTACTGTGACGTAGCTGTTTGCGACGGATTTGTCGGAAACATAGTTTTAAAATCGATCGAGGGAATGGGAAAGCTTCTTTCCGCAGAGCTTAAGGCAATGTTCAAGAGCGGACTTGGCGGAATTATCGCATACATGCTTTTGAAAAAGAAGATGGCGAATTTTAAAAAGAAATTCGATTCCACCGAGCACGGCGGCGCACCTATCCTCGGACTTTCCAAGACCGTTATCAAGGCTCACGGATCGTCTAACGCAAAGGCGTTTAAGAACGCAATAAGACAGGCGATCGAATGCGAAAGAGCCGGAGTTGTGAATATTATCGCAACCACCGCGGCGGAATACTCCGCTGAGAAGAAAAAGGCAAAGGCTGAGGAGCAGTGAGATAAATTGGGGTTTATCGGGGAGTTCACGGCTTTAAATTTTTGTTTGATTTCGCTTTGCGTTAGCCTTCCCTTGTGAGGGAAGGTGGCTCGGCGAAGCCGAGACGGATGAGTAGAAGACTAACGATTTTTACCGTCTTTGCT
>JAZUBI010000008.1:0-2353 GCA_045638385.1 Eubacteriales bacterium | reverse complement strand
TTTGTTGATAATTTTCTCAATTTACATAAACATTACAAACTTCGTACCTAATCTTGGTGGTAGGGAAAACCAAATAGGGGTATAATGATGGTGCAAAACAAAGAAAAGGAGATTTTGAAAAATGAAAAGAATTTTTGCACTCGTACTCACATTCGCACTCACCATCTGCACCCTTGGTGCGCTTACATCCTGCGGCGGAGCAAAGTTTGATGAAAACAAGAACATCAGCGTAGTTGCCCGCGAAGACGGCAGCGGAACGAAATCCGCATTCATGGAGATCATCGGTCTCAAGGGCAAGAAGGACGTTTCCGGCGTTATCATAGCAAGCGGAACCGCAGCGGTCCTTCAGGAAGTTAAGGGCAACCCCCTCGCAATCGCTTACGACAGCCTTGGCTACATCACCGAGGACGTCAAGATGCTCAAGGTTGAAGGCGTAGAAGCAACGGTAGAGAACATCAAGAACGGTTCCTACAAGATTTCCCGTCCTCTCAACGTCGTATATCAGGAAAGCAAGGTTGCAAGCCAGTTAAATACCGCATTCCTCACCTTCCTCCAGAGCTCCGATGCTCAGACCATTATCTCGGATAATGGATACGTTTCGACCAAGGACGGAGCAGTAGCGTACACAGTTGTTCCCGGACTCACCGGTGAGATCAACATTTCCGGTTCCACCTCTCTTAAGCCCCTTATGGAAAAGCTTGCAGCAAAGTTTGAAACAATCCAGAGCGGTGTTAAGGTCACTGTCGGCGGCGGCGGAAGCGGCACCGGATACAACGATGCAAAGAACGGCGTGTCTGACTTCGGTATGATTTCCGAGAACTTCAAGTCCGAAAAGGCTGAGAACTGCACCTACTATGAGGTTGCTAAGGACGGTATCGCAGTCATCGTTAACAAGGCTAACCCCCTCGAAAACATCTCTCTTGAGGACCTCAAGAATATCTACAACGTAGAGGCAGGAGACGCTGCAATCAAGGTTTGGGCAGACGTAACAAAGTAATATGAAAAATCTGTACGGATTTATCAATGCGAGAGAAAAGGTAATGCGAGGAGTGTTCCTTTTCTCCGCAATCTTTTCAATTCTCGCACTTGCAACCATAACCGTATTTCTCTTCGTCAGCGGAGTTCCTTTTATCGCGAAGACCGGCTTTGCCAAGTTTATTCTCGGTAGTAACTGGTCACCCCTTGCTGACACTCCGAGCTACGGAATCTTCCCGATGATTATCGCCTCACTTTACGTGACCGCACTATCGGTTATCATCGGCATAGGAATAGGACTGCTTACAGCAATCGCGCTTTATAAGTTCTGTCCGAGGAAGCTCGTTGCTCCCATCAGACAGATGATCAACCTGCTTGCAGGCATTCCTTCGGTCATCTACGGTCTGTTCGGTATGACGGTTATCGTTCCATTCGTGCGTGACTATATATCACCAAGCGGCGTCGGATACGGTATTTTCTCCTCATCCATTGTCCTTGGTATTATGATCCTGCCCACCATTGTCAGCGTGAGCTTGGATTCTCTTAACAGTGTTCCTAATACCTACTACGAGGGCGCACTTGCACTCGGCGCCACAAAGGAACAGGCAACCTTCAAGATCATGCTTCCAGCAGCAAAGAGCGGTATTCTTGCAGGTGTCGTTCTTGCGATAGGTCGTGCAATCGGTGAAACTATGGCGGTGATCATGGTCATCGGCGGAAGTCCAGAAATGCCCGAAAGCTTGTTCCAGAGTGTCAGAACACTGACCGCAAACATCGCTATGGGTGCGCTTGAGCTTCAAGACGATGCACTCTCGGCGCTCATTGCTACGGGTGTTGTACTGTTCGTATTTACGCTGATACTCAACGTCAGCTTCTCACTGCTCAAAAAGGATAAAAACGAAAAGGGAAGCGACAAAAAGGAAAAGAGGAGGGCTAAAAAATGAGAAAAATGTATTCTGCACTGAAATACGTTTGCATTGCCGCTCTCGCAATTTCTTTGGTAGCTCTTGTGGCAGTCGTAGCATACGTGCTTGTAAACGGAATAGATAAGCTATCCTTTAATCTCGTCTTCGGAGAATACAGTCCCGATGCTCCGACTCTTCTTCCTGCATTGATCGGAACGCTTGAGCTTGTGGGAATCGCCATTATCATCGCAGTTCCTATCGGAATCGCGAGTGCCATCTTTCTTGTTGAATATACGAATAACAAAGGAAAGTTTGTTAAGATCGTAGGAGTGGCAACCGAAACACTCGCAGGTATTCCAAGTATCGTATACGGACTTTTCGGTTATCTGATCTTCGTAGTTGCCTTTGGTTGGGGATATTCAATGCTTGCCGGCGGTCTTACGCTCGCAATTATGATTTTGCCCACTATCGTC
>JAZUBI010000007.1:0-4642 GCA_045638385.1 Eubacteriales bacterium | reverse complement strand
GGCCAAGCGGTCTTAGGAAGACAAGCAACTATTGCAACTCCTTGGCTCACAGAACGACATGGCTACGATCCGACTTAATAAAAGCATTGATTATGGCAGATAATCCTTTTATTGAAGGCAAAAAGCCGAGAAAAGAAAGGGATTCATAAAATGGCAACAACAAAAAAGCTACTTATTTTTACGTTTGTAATACTGGCGGTGGCGCTGATAGTCGGGCTTTTACCCGTCCACGGGGAGAGCGAGATTTACAACACGGTCGTCAGGCTCCACGTTCTTGCAAACTCGGACAGCGAGGTCGATCAGGAGCTGAAGCTAAAGGTGCGCGACGAGATAATAGAAATTGTCAATCCGGCGGTGAATGACTGCAAAACGCAAGCCGAGGCGATAGAGAGGATAAACGCGATAATTCCGGAGATAGAAGAAGCGGCAGAGGAGGTAGTCAGAGAAAACGGATACGAATATGACGTGACCGTAAAGCTCGGCGAGGAATATTATCCCACCAAAACATACGAGACCTGCGCATTTCCCGCAGGCGAGTACGTCTCTCTGCGCGTCCTGATAGGCGAGGGAGAGGGAGAGAACTGGTGGTGCTGTCTCTTTCCGCCTCTCTGCCTCTCGAGCGCGACCGACGACGGCGAGAGCAACGAGGAGGCATTTATATCCGTAGGACTCACAAGCGACCAGTACAAGATAATTACCGACACAAAGACTCCGAAATACCGTGTCCGTTTTAAAATTCTTGAGGTTATCGGCTCGTGGTTTAAGTGAGATAGTTGACAATTTTTCAAAATAATTGTATAATTAGGGTGGAAGTCAGAAAAATAGCGCAATTTTTGCGTTGTTTTCAAGAGCTTTTGCCCTAATTTCTTTTTGGGAGGAAAAAAATGAGAAAAAACGCAATTTTAAAATTGATAACATTGATAATAGCCATCTCTATGCTTTTGTCTCTTGTCGCTTGCAGAGATAAATTTGACGCAAAAGAAGAAAAAAGCAGGGGCGAGAGCAAAACCGAGACCGAAACCAAGACAGAGGGCGAGACTGTCACCGAATCAGAGGGCGGCGAGGAGATAACTACCGAGGGCGATATTGCATCCGAGTCCAAAACCGAGCCTCAGTCCGAGACTAAAACCGAAAAGGAATCCAAAACGGAATCCAAAACGGAATCCAAAACGGAGACCAAAACGGAATCCAAAACGGAATCCAAAACGGAATCCAAAACGGAATCCAAAACAGAATCCAAAACGGAATCTATAACAGAGCCGAAGACAGAGACCGAGACCGAAACCGGAACCGAAACCGAGCATACGCACAGCCTTTCGGTCAAGGTTGTCGGAAACAAGTACGCTTATGCCTGCGAGGGATGCGACTACGTTGAAAAGAGATATAACGTGTCCTCTAATATAGAAGGATACATCCCCGCGGAGGAGCTTCAAAACGGCAAGGTGAACGATAGCGCGTCTATTGACACCGTCCTTATGAGAGAGGGCAGCTCAAGCTTTATCTGCATGGACAATATGCAGGTAGGCGACCACGGCTGGATGGGAATCAACTTTATTTCCAAAGGATCTGTCAATAGCGGAAGATATATGGCCATAAAGCTCCGTATGGGAGAGAACGGCACGAAAAACGAATACTTAAAGGTATATCTCGGCACAACCGCCGAGCTTTCGGACGAGGGACAGAATATCTCGTTTAAGGTAAGCGAGGACGGCTGTTGGCACACAGTCATCATCGATATGGCGGCGCGTATAAATGACAGCGAGAGATATTTTGTGCAGAACTCGGACGGAAGCTACACACTAAAGCTCTTCCAGCTTCGCCCGCTTGTCGCGGTTCAGGGTTCGCGCTATGATAGCGACGGAGACGGAGAAGAGGACTCGTGGAGATCAACGACAGACTCCGAGGACTATATGGACATCGAGTTCATCGCGTTTTTTGACGCGCTTGACGATATAAAGGAGTTTGTAGAGGGTGGAGTCTACGAATGGTCGGAGAGCGCAACCGAGAGCAAGCTCAAAAACCTATCCGATCATACCTATCACACGTCTCATAGCCTCGGCGTGATTGAGAGCTCGCGCGGATATACCGTCAAATGTACCGCGTGCGGAGAGACAGCAAAGCAGTTCAGCTATCCCGAAGGCGTAAATTGGGTGTCGAGCCTTGAAAATATGACCGCCTATCAGGCAGTCCTTGCTCAAAATCAGATAGACGAGAATGGCCTTTTGCCATACAATCGATTTTCGGGCAACGGCGCGGCGCATCTTAACCTCACGGGTGGAGACGGAGCAGGCACTTGGACGAATGAAAAGCATCCGACGGGAGAGTACGTTGCGATAAAATACAGAGCCGAGGGCGGCACCTTTACCTTCAACGTAAGCACAAAGGACAACGGCGAGGACGCGTCACAGCCGGGCAGACCGCTCTATCAACCCATAGGCAGCTTCAAGGGAAGCCAAACCATGGGAGAATGGCGCGTTGCCATAGTCAAGATACCGTCGGGTAAAAATTATACGCAGAACGCAAATAAGGAGATATTTTTCCAGATCACAACCGATAATACAAGCTATACCATAGATATAGCCTACGTTGCGGTGCTTGATTCAATATCCGAGATCACGGACATGCTAACGGCAAACGAGAGCTTTTTCTATCACGGCGAGAGCTTCTCGAACGTGGGATGGGAAAACGTAGATTATTACGATCCGTCTGTTCCCATGGCCGATCCGGAGACAGTATATACCGCGCTTAAGGGCTCTGAATCTATCCAAAGCGGACCCGATTGCCGCGAGTATATTGTAAGAACGTGGAATGATACTCCCCTTATCGAATATCTCGCCGCTAAGGGCTACGCAAGAGTTGAGGCGGATGTTATCGACGGCGCAATGTTTAGAGTCACTGTGATGCGCCGAGGAAACGAGACCGTGACCGTGTATTGGAATCAGAGCAATTTTGAGCTCAGAGCAATATATGAGTCGGCGAGCGACAGCGCGATAAGCCTCTTTACTCAGAGCGCGGACTTTGGCACGGGCGAGATCGAGATCGCGCAAATAGGCATAGAAAGAGTAAACGAGACAGATAACCCCCTGGTCGGACTCCTTTACATCATAAAGCTGTCGGACGGACGCGCGATAATCGTAGACGGCGGATTCCCCAATGACAAGTGCGCGGATAATCTCTACAATTCGCTCGGCAAGCTTGGAATTTCAAAGGATTCAAGCGGAAAATACAGGATAGCCGCGTGGATATTCACACACGGACACCATGACCACGTTGGAATATTTACAAGCTTTACATCAAAATACCCGAACGCGTTGAGCGTAGAGTATATAATGCACAGCTTCGGCAGTGAGTCGGTTGTATCGGGCAATGATTGCGACGAGGCAGCGCTCATAGCCAAGTTCAAGAGCAAATTCCCGTCCGCTACCGTCATAAATTCGCATTACGGATTAAAATACTATTTCGGAAACGCGGCAATTGAGATGCTCTACACTCCCGAAATGCTCTACGGCATGACGGGAACGGTGGATTATTATAACACAACAAGCCTTATATTTAAGGTGAGCGGAGGAAGCACAAGTGCGCTCTTTACGGGTGACGCCAGCGAGGCGGCGGCAACGGCAACTGTAAGCTCCTACGAGACACAAGCGTTCAAGAGCGATATTCTCCAGATAACTCACCACGGTCTTTATACAGGCGGCGGAGAATACCACGTCTGGACGAATCTTAAGAAAATATACGATGCCACCGGCGCGAAATACGCATTTTTGCCGATGGGAACGAGATACGGCACGGGAGACTCGAGAAACGGCAGATTTACCGTAATGATACAGTGGTGCGATGCGGGATGTCAGATCTCATACGTTATGAATGAAAATGACGATCACGGACTCGGCAATATAACACAGGCGTATTTCAACGAGTTCGAGGCGAGTAGAAGCGGTACGCTCTACGGCTACGACGGATTTAATAAGGTGGTAAACGAAAACGGACTCATCACCTATCTGGCGGGAACCGACCGAGAGCCCACGGTAACTATCTTCAAGCTTTCCGGCGGCAAGGCGAATATGACAAGCAACAAAATTTTGAGCGAATGGCTCGGAAATTGATAAATAAAGGAGAAAAAACAATGAAAAGATCAACAAGAAACATTTTTAAGATCATTATCAGCCTGCTTTACATACTTTGGGGAATCTACGCACCCATTCAGGCATTCGAGGCAGTATTGGCGTTTGACATAGGCGCTTTGATCTCGGCGGGCGTTGGATTGATGATGCTCCTTGCGGGTATCTTCGGTCTTATAGGACTTAAGAGACTTAAGTGCAAGATATTCGGAGTTGTAATATTCATTATTGCGGCTGTCGGTGTCGTTACCGCGCTTCCCGTGCTCAACTGGAGCTCGATTGTCAGCGCGATCTTGGCTTGGCTGTTTATTATCTGTGTCTGATAACAAAAAAATGCTTCGGATCTTTCCGAAGCATTTTTTGATAAATTGCGGTTTGTCGGGGGAGTTTGAATTTATTCAAACGATTTAAAATTCATTCACGGCTACGAATTTGGCACTTCGTAGGGCGGGGGTTTACTCCCGCCGCATCGTCGATTTTAAATGGGTTAAACGGCGGGAGCAAGCCCCCGCCCTACAACG
>JAZUBI010000006.1:0-7310 GCA_045638385.1 Eubacteriales bacterium | reverse complement strand
GTCTATCGTTAAACACGCGCGAGCAGCAATGCCTTACACCGTAAGACTTTCTTTCTGAGCAAAGACGGTTGAAATCGTTAGTGTTCTACTCATCCGTCTCGGCTTCGCCGAGCCACCTTCCCTCACAAGGGAAGGCTAACGGAAAGCGTGACGTGAGGGAAATTTATAGCCATGAAATACAAATTAAACAGTTCGACAAATCAAAATTTAAAACACAAAAGATCCTCCCGTGTGGGAGGATCTTTTTATATTTGATCATTTACATATCATTCTTTAGCAAAGATGGTATGAACCGCAGTACAGTGCATATTATCACCTGCCTTGAGATCCTTTCTCAAGAAAATATCAAGGTAGATCTTTACTCTTTGGTTGCCAACGTACCAGCTATCGTAATTGAACCAACCGCGGCTGGTGGTCTGGACTCCGTTGACTCCGAAATTCTTGATCTCAAGCGAAGCCTTGATGTGATTACCGTCAAGCTCGGCATATGTCATACCGCTCTGAGCATAATTTGCAGAGGGCTGACTCGGCCATACAACGTCTATCCAACGGTTTGAAATGTGATCCCAGTGCTTTGTGACTACGTCTTCATATCCATTGTCATCTCTGTAAACAACAAGCATGCCGACCGCGGGACGCTCAACCTTGATGTCAACCAACACCTTGTAATTATTGGTAATCTCCATGCCTGCCTCAGTCCACGTTATCGTCTTTGTTCTGTCAAAGATCTTCTCTGTGGTCTCGCATCTGAAGACGTCGGATTTCACCTCTGCAATAACGCTTGTGCAAGCGGTAACGGGATAATCGAGGCTCAGATCAAGCTCAACACCGTCAACGATTATCTTCGCGCTTCTGTACTTCTCATCACCGTGGAATCCTCCGACAAAGTCCTTTGCGGCTGTACCGTCACTCATATATGTCAGGATCGCGCCCTCCATGTCGGTAGACTTTTCTCTTGTGGCATAATAAAGAACCTCAAGATCGGAATTACAGATCGCAACGCTGAATATCTGCCATCCCTCATAGTTTATAGCATCATTCTTGTTGTAGCTGAACTTGTACCTGGTATAGCTCTCGGCATAAGGAGAACGGATATAAACGTAAAAATCGTTACCCTTCTTCTCATATATGAGCTTTTCGGCATCGTCGCCCTTAGTGTCAACTCCGGGGCCGCCGTCGGCTGCGGCAACAGTCTTCCAGGGATCGTTATTTGCCCATGACGATAACTTAACCATCTTCTCCTCCACAATTTTATCTATCTCGCTCCAATCGTCGCAAATCGCCGCATACTCAAAATCGATCGATGCGTTATGCGCCGCGAGCAACGCGGGGATGTAGAAGCCGAACGTGATCTTCGAAACGTTCTCATCCTCAGCATTGTAATACTGATGTCCAAGCTCCAAAAGGTCTATAACGTAGACCTGCCACTCGCCGTTTATGAACGCCGACTGTCTCGAAATAGTATTCGCGGCAGTTGCGTTAAGATTTGTATTGCTTCCCTGACTTGACGTGTCGGTATTCAACATAATAGCCACGTTCACGGGAATATTGTTTGCTCTCATTTTAATGACCAGATATCTTCCCGATCCGCCCGAAATAGTCGAGGTAGCGGCAAATCTTCTGATCTCCTCGCTTGTTCCGTTGTCAAACTTGAAGGATGCGTTACCGCCAAGCGCGATATGCTCGTAGATCTTGCCATCCTCATATCTCAGATCGTGATCCCAAGTAGCTTCCTTGTTGTCGGCATAGCCCGCGCTGAAATTATTGAGAACCTGACCGGGAGCGGAATAGAAGTTCACGCTCGCGTCGACCTCAACTCTTACAACGCTCTTGCATATCGAGCAAACGTATTTGATACCCTCGGTTTCGTCAAGCTCATACTCGCACTCACCCTCAGGGCATGAGCCGCGAGGTCCGGTCTCGATAAGAGGCGCATCCCCCTGCCACGTCGTAACGAAAACGCTCTTTTCATCGCCCGTAGCAATGTCTATCTCATCCCAGTTGTCACAGATCGCAAAATATGCAACGTCGATATATGTATCTGTCAAGGATGCTCCGGAACTTGCCGCATCGGCTCTGACCATAAGAGAAGCAACGATTTTCGTCTTGTTAGTATCGTTTACACTGTATCCCGAGATTCCGAGAGTTGAAATGTCAATAACGTAGGTCGTCCAAACGTCATCCTCAAAAGCTCTTCTTTCGCAGATGTAGGATCCGGGCTTTGTAAAGGTCTCACCCTCGGCAACAGCCGCGATTCTCCAAGAAAGTCCAACGACCTTCTCAATGTTATGAGTCCTCATTCTGAGAACGATGTATTTTCCGGAGCTTCCGTTAGCGGTAACGATGTGCTTTTCATCAGCGCCTCCGCCTGCGGTCAGCGGTATCGTGCCTCCGCCGTTCAAAACGTCAATTCTCTGATATATCTCGCCGTCCTCGTAATATACGTTTTTGTCGGTCGATGAGCCGTAAACGTCACCCTTCTCGGCCTTGATCGTACCGGGAGCGGAATAATAGTTCAAGCTCGAATCGACTGTTATCTCTGTATCCACAGAGCCGCAGACCGCGCATTTGTAAGAATGAGTATTGCCGCTTGCACTGTACTCAAGCAGGCACTTGCCAACGCACACACCGGTCGCTGTATCGATCGGAATAAAGGATGTGGAGGAGAGATGTCTCTCGTAGCTCTCCTCATCTATTATGCTCGAAACGTCTTCAATATTGTTGCACATAGCAAGATAAGCTATATCCATAACGTCATCAACAGTGCCAACGGTATTTCCAACGGTCAGGGGACGGAGCCAGAGCATTTGCGTGTAATATTTTCCGTCATCTGCGGGGATATATCCCGTAGAGCTGCTTGCGAACTCCGTAAGATCAAGCACAACGATGTGCCACTCGCCATCTGCAGGAGCGGTAAATTCAACTCTTGACCAGGTAGAGCCCGCCCCGGTTGACATAACGTGCATGTGCATTTTTCCGTTATGAGGAGTCGGATTATTCTTTGGGATCCTCAGCTTCATAACAACGTACTGACCGCACTCCTTTGTTGTGCTCGCGTGGAAATAAAGCGAGTTGAACGTAGCGTTAGGTCTGCCTCCGTGCAGTCTGGCAAAAACCGTTCCGTCGGGATCGGTAATTATCTCTGCTATCTGATTTTTATCACTTGCTATGTATTCGGAAACGATAAACTCCGCGCTTCCGTTTATCTCAACGCTGTCTCCCACCTTTTTTGTAAGAGCGCCGCAGGAGGAGCAAACATAAGCCGTAGCGGTAGCGCCGTTAGTCGACTCCTGATGAATGATAGCGTGCTCGCACTCATCTGCGGCAGGGTTCTCTCCCGCAAGCCACATATAATGCTGATACATTGCGCGAGCGGTATTCTTCTGCGCGTCGGTCGTATTGCCCGATGCAATAACGTTATCCAAATAGTTAAGAATGCTTGCGCTCACACAAAGCTCTTCCGCTCCGTCCGTAACCTTAACGGTATATCTTTCACCGTAAAGCGTAGGAGCGATATTGCTTATCTTAACGTAATAATATCCGCTCTCGCTGTCAAAATACACCCGGCTCGCCTGAGGATCGATTCCCTCGCGCTCAACGGTAGCAACAAGCAGATTTTCATCGCCCTGATACGAGAAATAGATTCTGAACGCGGTCGCGCTGTCAAGTATAGCCTCGTAGCCCGTAAATATAATGTTGTCTCCCTCTGTCCATACCGGAGCCGCACAGCTTATATCACTGACCGCGCCTATCGGATTGGTTCCGCTCTCATAAAGATCGGCATTCGCAAGAGCAGATGTGTTGACACCAAAATAGCTCTGCGCCATCGCGCCGTAATTGAGAAGCGATTTAAGAGCCTTGTGATGCTCGGAGAGCGATCTGTCAGCCAAGACCCTTTCAGCATAGCTCTTGACCGAATACGTGTGCTCTTCTCCTATCTTGGCGCCGTTTTTCTGCGTGTAAACGGTAATACTGTCGCTCATTTGCGCGGCGGCAAGCTCAACCTTGATAACAAAGCGACCCTCCGCATCGGTAGGAATATTCTCCTTTTTAATTACGCTTCGGCTTATCACCTCGCCATCGGGAGACGTGCGTATTACAGCAACCGAATCAGCCTGACCGAGAGAAGCGTATAAAAAGCTCAAGCTTACAGATCCGTCCTCGCTGACCATAGCGCCGATATAGCTCTCTTCCTCCGCGGCGGCCGCGGGCAGAGCTATTGCAAACGCCGCAACAACAAGCACAGCCATAGCAATAATTATGATGATTTGCTTTTTAATCGATGATCTCATAACAAAACTCCTTTATATATTCCATCCGAGAGGACTTATACTCTATTTTAATTATATATATAATTAAGTGCCGTGTAAATAACAATTTCTACATTGTATCATTGCAAAAACTGAACTCGAAGCAACCGTATGCAATATCCCAAAAATTTAAGCAAGCTTGCTCTTTGTCTAAATTGCATAAAAAAAGTTTTTTTTATTTAGCCAAAAAGGATATTGAAAGAGATGCCCCTGCTATGGTAAAATTTAATTACCGTAAGGCTTTTTTTATAAAGATGCCAAGCAAAGACACGGAGGAACAAAAATAATGAAGACAAAGCTTACCTGTGGAGCAAGGATCTCCCCCATTTCCCCAAAAGACCTTAAGCTCACCGCTCCCGCGGACGGAAAACTGACAGTACGCGCTCCCGAAAGGCTATCGGGACTTTATATCAGGGGTGACGTTGTGATCGAATCGTCAGCCGCCAACACGGTAATATCGGAATGCTATATCGAGGGTAGCATCATTAACCGCGCCGATTCCGTATCGCTTCTCCGTTCTACCGTAAAATACAACGCAGAAGGTCTTGTAGACCTCTCAAATAATTGCCTTTTCGTGCGTGACTGTAGCTTTTTGGGCAACGGAATAGCTATCTCGTCTCGCGCTGATAACGCCGAGATCACCTATTCCACCGTAGATGGCGATATAGTCATAGGAGAATGTGAAAACGCAATGGTAGCGGCAACAAAATGCTCCTCTATCAGCATTTCCTGCGCAAGAAACTCCTCAATAGTCAAAAACGAGGCAGATTCTATCCTGGCAGACGGAAACCACGCGGTCTATATCATCGAAAACACAATTTCCGGCGCGCTTTCGCTCACCGATAATAACTATATCATAGCAGACCTCAACTCTGCCACCGACATAATCGCAGAGGGCAACGAAAACACCAACGGAGACAGCATAACAGACGTAAACGCACGTCTCCCCGTAGGCGCGGACAAGAGCCTTCTCCCCCACCTTGATAAGGAGCTCTTTGTAGCCAAGCCGAGAAAGAGCACCGTGCGCGACCCCGAGGCAGAGGAGGAAAAGCCTCTCCCCATATATATCGTGGAATGCTCAAAGAGCGATGAAGTAATATTTATAGCCCCCGGCGCGTATATTTCCGAGACCTCTATGGAGTTCCGCAAGGAGAGCTCAAACGCCACGATATACGCATACGGAGTCTATGCCGAAAGACAGGTTGATCTCTGCCGTCACTTCGGATTCGGTGAGGTATCGGACATCACAGTCAAGGGTATGACCGTCGCATTCAAGCAACAATCCTGCGGTCAGGTCTACGTAGTCGGACTTGAAGGGCTTGAGGAGGACGGCGGCGCAGGCTGGGTGCGCGTTATGACAGGTGCCGGCCTTATGAACGAATTTGCGCGCAGTGACGATCACTACTTCAGAGATATCGGCTGGGGCGGTGCGCACCGCGATTTCTACGCATATATGGACTGCGACTTTGGCGCTATTACCCCCGCAGAGGCAGACGGCACAAGAAAGATCCGTATGTCAGCAGGAAAATACAACAGACTCAAGATCGGTGACGTGCTCACCTGCCGCGCCTCAAACGGACACGGAACGGTCCAGATCTGGAGCTCGGCAAACATCACCTTCTACGACTTTACAATGTACGGCAATGCCGCGGCATTTGCTTGGACAGAAAGCAATAACACAACTGCCACCACCTATTATCGCGTAGCGAACACGACAAGAAACGGCGAGATAATCGATAAGGAAACCTACGACAGATATAAGGGCTACGAGGAAAAATACGGCATCGATTTCGAGCTTAGCATCGACTCCGAGGGACGCTTCCGCGGCTCTCCCTGCCATATAGGCTCAATTGATGCAACGCACACTATGAGATGCGGTCAAGGCTCTGTCGCGATCTCCTCGCTCTTTGAAAACATGTGCGACGACGGAACTAATCAGAACCACACCCACGCGCGCCTCGCCTCTATCACCGACAACGGTGACGGAACCGCAACGATCGCTTATAAGGGCATGCAGCCTATGTTCTTCTATAACTGCCGCGGACGCGAAAAATGCAAGGAGCATATCTGCGACGGTTATTGCTACCCCTTTACAAAGGGACAGCGCGTTTACGTCTATACCTCAAGCGGGCAGCTCGTCTGTGACACCGCCGCCCTTACCGATACCAAGGACGAGGGAGTGCGCATAGCGCAGGAATACGGAACAGAATATAAGCTCTATTCTGTCAAAGTCGATGTAAATGCAGTCAACTTCAAGGCTCTCGAGGGCTACGATCTTTCAAAAAACACCCCCGAGGACGGCCCCGGCGAGAAGGTAATGGTCGACAACATGTCCCGCGCATCAAACGGCTTCGTATTTGATAACACGGTAGTCCGCAACATCCGCTCTCGCGGACTTTTGGTCAAGGCAAGCGAAGCAAGAATAGAAAACTGCACTCTTGAAAACATCGGAATGTCCTGCATCGCCATTCTCTATGAGATCTTCTGGGGCGAATCGGGAGTAACCGAAAACACCTTGATAAAGAATAATTTGTTCGATCACACAGGCTTCTTCGAAAACGAAAAATTCTATGCTCCCATATCCATCCGCGGACTCGGCTCAAGTGTAGACGAGGACTATCTGCTCTATAAGAATATCCGTATCGAGGGCAACGTGATAAAGAACAGAACGACAGATTACGCGGTTTATGTCAACTCCGCAAAGGGCATCGAAATCATCGGAAACGACCTCGGAAGTGATAACGGACTCGGCACAGAATATCAAAAGGATATTTACATCGAGGGCGCAATGAACGTCGAAATATCGGGAAATAAGTATTCAAATGACAAAACAACTCCCAATGAAATGCTCCGCGCAGAGAAATATAAAAACATATTCGGCTCTGATCTGACATAAGCAAAAACGGTATATTTCTTACTGATGATAACGAATAACAAAAGCACGGCTCACACCGATGGGTGTGAGCCGTGCTCAAATTTTGATTTGTCGGTGGGTTACAG
>JAZUBI010000005.1:0-1670 GCA_045638385.1 Eubacteriales bacterium | reverse complement strand
ACAAAGAAAAAGGTGCGAGAGCAACAGCGCGTTGCTTGTGATTCACACCGCAATCTGTTATAATATAATCACAGTAACAAAGGTGGTAAAGAATATGGAAACGAAAGATATTATACTGGAACTCAGAACGAAACATGGACTCTCCCAGGAGGAGCTTGCCGAAAAGGTATTTGTCACCCGTCAGGCGGTCAGCCGTTGGGAGAATGGCGAAACGGTACCCAACACCGAAACGTTAAAGCTTCTTTCTAAGCTCTTCGATGTCTCGATTAATACTCTTCTCGGCTCACCCAGAGAACTTATCTGTCAATGCTGTGGTATGCCGCTTGAAGATAGCAGCATCAGCAAAGAAAAGGACGGGATCTTCAACGAAGACTATTGCAAGTGGTGCTATGCCGACGGCGAGTATATGTATCACGATATGGACGATCTGATCGAGGTCTGTGTAGCGAATATGGCAAACGAGGCCTTCCCCTCGGAGCAGGCTCGCGCCTATCTGAAAGAAATGCTTCCCAAGCTCGACTATTGGAAGAAATATAAAAACCTTGACGACGGCGGAAAGTTTGAGGAATTCAAGCGTAAGCTGATTGACGAGATTAACGCCCTTGGTGTGGAAGGAATGCCGAAGGTCGAAAAGCTCAACGCGCTCGTGGGCGGTTACGTGAATTTGGAATACCGCCTCCCAAACGGCAAGACCGTCAAATTCCTTGATGATAACGCCACCTATCTGGGAAATCAGCTTGAATGCGAATTCGGAACAGACCGTTGCTTCGGCGTAGTCGCCAATATGGATTTTATTCTCATTTGCACCTATGAGGAAAACGGCGAAAATCCCGAGCTTGTCATTTATAAGAAAAGATAAAAATTGCCGCTGAGATGGATCACTCCACCTCAGCGGCTTTTACGTTTATCTTACCACAGATGAATGACTATAGATGTAGAACTCCTCTTGGCTGGGCATCCACTTCTTTTCCTTGGGCGGAAAAGTCGCATCAAATGCTTCGACTGCGGCAACGTCCTCACAGCAATCGGCGGCAGTAGAGGGGATATACATCCACTTCTTGCCGTCAAGCGCGTTCGGAACGAGCTCGCAAACGAGAAGTGCGGTCGGATAGTTTCCATCCACCACAAAACTCACGTTCTTCTTTTTGCAGCTCACAAACCCACGGCTTACGTAGTTGCCCGGATTGCCGAAGTTGATGTTCACGTCGTAGCCCATCTTGCGAGCCGCCTCAAAGGAATGCTCGATGAGCAGCTTTCCGAGCTTCTGCCTTTGGAATTTGGGTGCAACGCAAAGTGGACCGAAGGAAAGGATCTCCTTGCGGTTTCCTTCCTCGTCCTCAAGCCAAGCCTTTGTGTACATGATGTTGCCCACGATCTCGCCGTCCTTTTCAAGCACAAAGGCAAGCTCTGGTATGAAATCGGGGTGATTTCGCATCATGTGTATGAAGTAGTGCTCGTCCGCACCGGGCTTGTATACGTTCCAAAACGCCTCGCGGGTCAGTTCTTCTACGGCTCTGTAGTCCTTTTCGGTCTCTAAACGTATCGTCAAATTTTCCATTTTTAAATCCTTTCATAATTCGTTGACGCTCAAAGTACGAGAGGATTGCGAGATGTATTTGCAAACCTCTCGTTTACAATACAATCTCCAAGGCGTTGTTTTTCTTCAAACA
>JAZUBI010000004.1:0-2870 GCA_045638385.1 Eubacteriales bacterium | reverse complement strand
CCCCCCTATAAACCCCAATTTATCCCCCCTCTGGGGACGGCGAGGGGGAGACGCGGAGCGTCGGGTGAGTGAACGGGAGTAGCGGGAAGACGCCATTGCACCACCAATTTACAACAGGGCAACCGCCGTGGCGGTTGCCCCTTTTTTCTTCATTATCGATCCCACATCAGTCGCGGAACCAGAAGTCGATACAATACGTTGATTTCAAATATGTAGCCGCCGTCGAAGCATTTGATAGTTCAGAACTCGAAATACTCGTTCCACTCGTGGCTGACGATAATGATGAATACCACCATCCCTTAGGATTTTTAAACGTCACACTCGTAAGGCTACTGCAACCACTGAACGCAGAAGAACCTATACGCGTCACGCTATCAGGTATTGTCACACTCGTAAGGCTACTGCATCCCTTGAACGCCCCCCAACCTATTCTCGTCACGCTGTCGGGTATCTCTATACTCGTAAGGCTACTGCATCCATAGAACGCAGAATTACCTATACTCGTCACGCTGTCGACTATTTCTACACTCGTAAGGCTACTGCAACCATAGAACGCATAATCACCTATACTTGTCACGCTATCGGGTATCTCTATGCTCGTAAGGCTACTGCAACCATCGAACGCATAATCACCTATACTCGTCACGCTATCGGGTATCTCTATGCTCGTAAGGCTACCGCAACCATCGAACGCATGACCACCTATACTCGTCACGCTATCGGGTATCTCTATACTTGTAAGGCTACTGCAACCACTGAACGCAGAATTACCTATACTATCTCCGCTTGTTATAACCACGGTTTTTAAATTGGCAGTTGGAATGTGCGAAATAGCAAAGGCGGGGATTGTGGCACTCGTAAGGCTACTGCAACCACTAAACGCATAATCACCTATACTCGTCACGCTATCGGGTATCTCTATACTCGTAAGGCTACTGCATCCAGCGAACGCACCATCACCTATACTATCTCCGCTTGTTATAACTACGGTTTGCAAATTGGATTTAGGAATATATGATATGGCAAAGGCGGGGATTGTGGCACTCGTAAGGCTTCTGCAACCCTGAAACGCACCATCACCTATACTCGTCACGCTATCTGGAATAGTGATACTTTCAAGATTTTTACATCCTTCAAACGCAGAGTCCCGAATGCTCGTCACGCCGTCCGGCACCTCAAAATTCTTGATACCGTACGTGTTGATATAAACTGAATAGTTACCCGCGGAATAGTTTATCAAAGGAGATAGGAGAAAAACACATAGCAATGTTAGCAATACAATACCCAAAGATAAAAACACCATTATTTTTACCCTTTTATGTTTCTTCTTTTTCCTCTCAATTTTATCACGCTTCGCCTTTTCTTCAGCCTCTCTCAATAATTCCTCAAGTCTCGCCTTGCATTCTGAAAGCTTGTCTTTGGAATCCTTATAATTAACGATTTGACTCAGCTCGGATATTGCAACTCTATAATCATCAATAGAATCATGATCCATAAGCTCAAGCGCTCTATTGTAGATCGTATTCTTGTTGCGCTCAATTATCGCATCATTATATCCCTTAATCCTGCTTGCAGTTTCATCATCTCCAAAGCGCATTACTTTTTTATAGTTTACGTTCTCGGTAAATGATTCCTTTAAATTGGCAAGCTCGCTTTCGGTTTTAACGTTATAGTCTATCATCAGCTTTATGATGTAAACCTGGGCGCATTTTGGATCAATATCAAGGGCTCTCTCACACGCATTCTCTGCAACGTCCCATTCATCCTCATTAATAGCATGCTGGGCTCGATTCAATATCTGCTCTATTCTCTGCTTTTCATCACCGTAAGACTCTGTGTAAACGACCTTGGGTGCGGGCTCTTCTGTTTTCTTAACCTTTCTCTCAGTAACCGCCACAAGCTGCTTCATAACGCGCCTTGCAACCTCGTCAACTGAATAGGCTCTCTCGTAGCCGTCAAATATCTCGTCGGAGATCGCATCTGCAACGTTGCTTGTAATACTCTCCCCAATTCTGTACTCTACTCGCGGCTTCTTGTATTCCTGGGGCATGCCCTTGTAATTGTTTCGATATTCTGCAGGGGCAGCATCAACGTCCTGCTTCTGCATATATGGGAGCTCTATCGTCAAGGCATCGCAATTAAAGGAGCGCGAGTTCATGCTCGACACGAATACGACAGAACGGCAATGATCCATCGCTTCCTCAAGCGCATTGTTGTAATTCTCAACAGCGCCCTTTCCGTGTCGGAGATTTCGTGCCGCAACAAAGCACTTAAGTCCCTGCGATTCAAGAAATTCGCAAAGCTCACTTACAGCATCCATATCCTTGCTTGAATATGCAATGAACACCTCGCGCGGAAGCTTTGTTTCATAAACACCGCTATCAACCTTGATTGCCTCGTCGGAGAGCATCGTGCAGTATTTTTCAAACCTTTCGGGATCACGTCGCTCATATGCGCGCGCAATAAGGTTGTTCAACTCAAGCTGATAAGCTGTCTGCAAGGATTTGATCAGGAATTTTACAATACACTCGATCTCGCCGTAATTCTTCTCAACGTCAATCTTTCTTATGTATTTAGTAAGCTGTTTCGTGTTGTTACCGACCGCAACCTCATAAAAGCACGCCGCAAAATCGTCGGGAAGATACTTTTTTAGCTCCTCACAGCGCATCTTAACGTCAAAGCTGCTGATATACTCAGCATTAACAGCATCGTAAAGATTTCTGCGCAGGTTGTTGACGTGCTCGCGCTTCATTTCATCGAACATGTCTCTGAACTCTTTAGTCTTATCCTCCGCCTCGCGTTTGATAAATACCTTGCCGCAATATTCACATTTGTAGGTCTCACTGTCGATCATTTTCAGATCGCCACCG
>JAZUBI010000003.1:0-19208 GCA_045638385.1 Eubacteriales bacterium | reverse complement strand
CCCACTTGTGTGTTTTCCCTCTTTCGGCTACGCCGAAATTCACCCTTTCGTGGCGCTTTCTAACGATAAGGAATTTCGCCGTCTGCGGACGGCGACCAACGCTACGCGCGTTGGATGTGGGGGCGCTTTTTGAAAAAAGCGACGGAAAAACTTTTAAACTGCTTCGCTCTTACCGTGGCGAACGCCTCGGTAAATCAAAATTTGAATAAATTAATATTCTTCGTTTTTCGGCGGATCTGTGTCGTATTTTCTCATCATTCCGCGGATCTTCGCATCTACTGTTGCGGTTACGGTGATAAATTCCGCGCCGTAATCGACGTCCTCAATAACCGCATCCTTATAGAGCTTGTTAAGAGCGCCAGCCTCGCTGTTCGGTATTTTGAACACAACTCGGCTTTTTCCGCCGTTGACCATTTCAACAAGCATTTCTGCGAGGCGGTCGCATCCGTCTCCGGTGAGCGCAGATACCTGAACGACCTTGCTTCTATCGTGTGTTCTGTCGATGATCGGGTCATCAAACACACCTCTGTCGCACTTGTTGAAAACATAAAGTGTGGGCTTGTCTCCTGCGCCGAGCTCCTCAAGCGTCTGCTCGGTACATTCAAGCTGTGAGAGATATTCGGGGTCTGATGCATCTGCCAATATCATGATAATATCCGCGCAGACAGCCTCGTCAAGCGTAGAGCGGAAAGCATTTACAAGATGGTGAGGAAGCTTGCGGATAAATCCGACGGTGTCGGTAAGCAGTACCGTTTCGCCGCTCGGAAGCTCGTATTTTCTCGTGGTGGGGTCAAGTGTTGCAAAGAGCTTGTCCTCTGCGAGTATTCCCGCATCGGTAAGTCTGTTCAAAAGCGTGGATTTTCCCGCGTTGGTATATCCGACTATGGCGATCTTTTTAAGACCGCTTCTGTCTCTTGCGGCTCTCATGGTACGCCTTGTGCTTGCAAGCTTGTCAAGCTCCTCCTCAAGCGCCATAATGCGTCTTTTTATATGTCTGCGGTCGCTTTCAAGCTTTGATTCACCGGGGCCTCTCGTGCCGATTCCACCGCCCAAACGCGAAAGCTCCGCCCCCTTACCTATAAGTCTCGGCGCGGTGTATTTAAGCTGAGCCAATTCAACCTGCAATTTTCCCTCTCCGCTTGTGGCGTGGAGCGCAAAAATATCAAGTATCAGCATTGAACGGTCGATGACGTTGACATCGTTTCCTATGTCGTCCTCAAGGTTTCTTATCTGCGCGGGAGAGAGCTCCTCATCGAATATAACAAGCTTTACGCCGTTATTTTCGCAAAGCTCCGCGATTTCCTGAACCTTTCCCTTTCCTATAAGAGTTCTCGGATCGGGCGTGCTCTTGTTTTGTATTACCGTGGCGAACACCTCTCCGCCGGCGGTATCAAGGAGCCTTTCAAGCTCCTTTATCGAAATTTCCACGGCTTCGCTGTCGCCGTCCGTGACTATTCCGACAAGTATAGCCTTTGATCTTATCTGTTCCTTATTAAAATCCATAATTACACCTGTTTTTTATTCAGCAGTTATAGGCTCCGAAAAAATCAGATGCTCGTGATCTATGCCGCATCCTGCCTCATCGGGATTTTCGTTGTCTATGTACTTTATTATCTCTACCTTAAGGCACATTTTACCCTCGTCATTGATCTCAATAGTCCAATAAGGATCCTCTTCGAGCGCCTTGATCTGCTCTATGATTTTCTCCTCTGCGGCCAATACAAGCTCATCACTGACCTGCGGCAGATATTTTGAGTAAGAATTAGCCACGGGTATGATGTGTTTTGAGACCGGCAAAACTATGACGTATCGGTTGGCCTTCTTCTTGACACAGGTCGCGTCGAAGTCTGTTTCCTCTACGGCGATCTCGGTTTCCTTTACGGTTTCGGGTGCCGTTTGTGCTGTTTGTTCTTCGCCCTTAGACGAGTTGCACCCAACGGCAAAGAGAGTGCACATTGACACTATGAGCAATATAGAAAATATCTTTTTCATTTTAACCTCCAAAATGCTTTGATTAGACAAAAACCGCGCTGTACATCTAAGTACAAAGCGCGGTTTTTATGTGGGCAACACGCCCTACGTTACGTACGCAATCAGAATTACTTGTTGAGTCCTTCGAGTCTCTTCTTGAACTTATCAACACGTCCGCCTGCATCAACAAACTTCTGCTTGCCGGTGAAGAAGGGGTGGCACTTAGAGCAAACTTCAACTCTGATCTCGCTTCCCTTTGTGGACTTAGTAACAACGGTCTCGCCGCATGCGCACTTGATCACGCACTCTTCGTACTTGGGCTGGATAGCTTCTTTCATTTCAATTTACCTCACAAAATTATTTCACTGTTATTTGGCAGTGATTTCACAAGTAGAGTTATTATATCACTTTTTTGTGCGGTTGTCAATAGATTTTAGAAAAATAATCTTTTATTTTCGCTGCTTTTACTGCTCTTGCGCCGTATTATCGGCATCCGAGCGGCCTTTTGTGCCCATAACGTCGAGTCGGATTATTCCAACCAATCCGGAAAGGAAGATTCCGAGGTGCATCAATAGGTTGACCCAAGCAAGCGTGTATGCGTCGTATGCCATCCAAAATGTCGGATTTATTGTTCCGAACAGTCTGAAAAGGCGCGGTTTCTTCTGCGCTATGCTCAGGGAGTAAAATATTGCCGCGCACATTGGTAAAAGATCGAGAGGTGATTTGTAAGACCAGACCGAATATGCCACAAACGCCGCGATGAACGCAAGCGTCACAAGAAAATGCGGCTTTATGTTTTTCTGCTTGAGCACATACATTACTATCGCCTGAATTACCGCGATTATACTTACTCCCGCGCCCGACAATCCGCCAAGCAAAATGTACGTTGATCCTGCCAGAAGGTTTGCAAATATCTGGCTGATCAGGATCAGCCTCATGCTTTTAAACTGCAATGACAGTATAGCTATCAGTGCAGTGATAACGCTTATTGATTGCGCTATCCAAAATGCTGTTTGTGTATCCATAAAATCCTCGCTTTAAAGCTTCATAACCTTTGAAATAACGTCTCCTATGTAATTAGCCATTCTTTTAAAGCCTTCGTCGTTGGGGTGAGTGAGGTCAAGGGTAAGATCCCCAACACTTTCACCGTTGAAGAAGGCAGAGCCATCGATGAAATAGACGTTTTTGTCGCCGGCGTTTCTCGCGTCGAGATAGCTTTGCATAACTATATCTCTGCGCTGAATATGGTCCTCAATGAAATAAAAGTTGGGACGGGTCAGCATAAAATACGGAATATCGGGGTTCTTCTCTCTTATCTTCTGATAGAGCTTGTGATGTGTCGCCTTTAGATATTCGGGATTTGAAGCATTGTGGTCATAGTCGGAGACGAATGCCAGCATAGGGAGATTTGACATATACTCAACTATTGCGTCCTCTGCCTTGCACGCACCCGAAAAGCCGAGACAGGTATAGTCAATGTTGTACTTGCGCGATATTATTCCCTCATAGGAAAGTCCGGGTCTTGACGCGCAGGCTCCCTGTGTGATAGACGAGCCGTAAAATACTACGGGCAGCTCATTCTGATAGGGCTTTGAATGCTCTTTAAGGCTTGCACCGTCCACAAGACCGATCTCAAAGGAACTTACCTCACCGTAAAGAGGGAGATAAACGGTTACGTCGTGCTCGCCCTCGGGCATAGATATTTCAACCTTGCTTTCAGCCTCGTCATTCGGCATTATTCCATGGTTGTAAACGGAGCCGTATGGGTAGTCAATGTAAAGATCCGCTCCTCTTCGCATCATATTGGTGGTGTGGGGTGACTGATAATAGCCCCCCTGCTTTTTTATCACGATTGTGCTTGAATCTGTGCGGAAGCGCACTCTTCCGCCCGATGTGTGTGTGTGAAGTCTGTGTACCTCACTGCTTGTATTTTTGGCAACCTCCTCGGGCATACGGCGAAAGCCGTTCTTTTCTATATCACCGTAGAGTCCGTAAACCTTAAAGGGCGCTTCCCAAACCTTATAAAAATTAATATTTTCCATAATATACCTCATGCAAAAATCAACTACGCACATTATAACACCCGACACATTCTTTGTCAATAAAAATTCACAAAAAGTGCTTCATTTTCATATTCTTCTATCAGGAAAACCAAAAGTGAGATTTAGTGAGGAGGAAACATGAACAACGAACGCTCATCAGAAATCGGATATATGATCGTGAGGGTAACTACCGCGCGCGGCGCGATACCGCTTGAGGGAGCATTGGTAAGTGTCAGCGATTACACCCTCGAGCCTCAAAAGGGGCGAGGAGACGTAATAGCAGTCTACAAAACTAATGCGTCGGGTCTAACCGAGCGCTTTGCATTACCCGCCCCGCCCCGCGCGCTTTCAATGTCGCCGGGCAACGGAAAAAGCTATCAGACCTACAACGTGAGTGTCTCCAAGGACGGCTACTATAAGCAATCATACATCAACGCCCCCATCTTTGAGGGCATAACATCTATCCAGACCGCCGATCTTATTCCCTTGCCCGATAACGGTCAGACCGACAACTTTACGACCGAGGACGGCATTTTTTTTGAAACCGAAAATCAAGCCCTTGAGGGCAACGGAGAGAGGAGCGCGGAATGAATACTCAAAGACTCCCATACATACCCGAATATATCACCGTCCATCTCGGACGTCCCGATTCCGACGCGCCGAACGTGACGGTTCCGTTTGTCGATTACGTCGCAAACGTGGCATCAAGCGAGATATACCCAACCTGGCCCGAAAGCGCTATCCGCGCCAATATGTACGCCCAAATTTCCTTTGCGCTCAATAGGATTTACACAGAATATTACCGAACGAGAGGCTATGATTTCGACATTACCAATTCCATCGCGATAGACCAATCCTTCGTCAACGGGCGCGATATTTTCGACAACGTGCAGAATATCGCCCGAGAGCTTTTCACAAGCTATATTTCAAGACAGGGATTTGTGGAGCCGTTGTACGCGCAATATTGCGACGGGGTAGAGATACAGTGCAACGGTCTGTCTCAGTGGGGATCGGTAACGCTTGCCGAGCAAGGCTACACTCCGTACGAGATACTGACCTATTACTACGGAGACAATATAGACATTGTCACAGATGCCGAGGTCATGGGAATTACCGCCTCACTCCCCGAATATCCCCTGCAGACCGGAAGCACGGGAGATGACGTAAGAACGCTTCAGATACGCCTCAATCGCATATCCGATAATTATTCGGGAATACCGAAAATAAATCCGCCGTTTGGGGTGTTTTCATTTGACACCGAGGAGGCGGTAAAGGAATTTCAGCGTGCCTTTTCCCTCACTCCGGATGGGATCGTGGGTCAGGCGACATGGTATATGATTCAGCAGATATATAATGGTGTAAAACGGCTGAACGACTTAAATTCAGAGGGACTTACACTATCTGACGTGACTCAGCAGTTCCCCGGTGTATTAAGGCAGGGAGACAATAACATAGGTGTCAGCGCACTCCAATATTACCTTTCATATCTGTCGGGATTTTACAGTACGATACCGCCCGTGGCGGTTGACGGAATATTCGGAGCTGATACAGCCAATGCCGTAAGAGCCGCGCAAAGGGAGTTCGGGCTTGCCGGCGACGGCGTTGTAGGGGCAGATACGTGGAGAGCGATATACAACGCCTACATAGGCATAGTTGCTACTATACCGTTGCAATACACCGAGGGCAACACGGTTCCCTTTCCCGGCGTTTTTCTCCGCATAGGAGTCGAGGACGACTCGGTAAGATTGCTTCAGGAATATCTTAATTTTATTTCGCGCTATATTCCCGAAATTCCGTCAGTCAATCCGACGGGATATTTCGGAACGAGAACGCAGGAGGCGGTGGTGGCCTTTCAGAATTATTACGGAGTAACTCCGTCAGGCATTGTCGGCCCCGTCGTGTGGGGCGGCATAACCGATCTTTACAGCGATCTTTACAACGGATCAAGGCTTAACGAGGGGCAGTTCCCCGGATTTAACGTGGGCGGATGAAAGGCGGTGTATTATGAACGGAAGAAACATTGAAGGAGATGCAATAATGAACGTCCAGACCTATTTGCGACACCTTTCGTTCCACGACGGTGATATAGGTGACGTTCCGCTTGACGGCATATGGGACAGCGCAACGAGAGACGCGCTTATTGAATTTCAGAAAAAGAACGGACTTGATCCGAGCGGCGTGGTCGACAGAGAAACGTGGGAAAAGCTCAAAGCGGAATATGATAGGTCTGTCGCAATGAATTCACCTCCTGCAAGGATTGATCTTTTCCCAAGGTCGCCCTCAAGGTATGCCGTCTCCCCGGGTGACACCGGAATACTTGTTGAAGCGATTCAGTATATGCTTTCCGAGCTTGAAAGGCTTTACAGCCTGCCGGAAATAAAAAGAAGCGGGATATATGATCCCGCCACCGCCGAAGCGATAAAATATTTTCAGAGGAGAAATGGCATCGAGCCTACCGGACGTGTCGATCGCGAAACGTGGGACGCCTTGACGGTACAGCACAATCTGCTCGATAAATATAACGAATAAATACAGTGAAAACCCCTTGCAACATACAAGGGGTTCTTTGGTTCATATTTTGATTTGTCGATGGGTTGCAACGGACAAACGTTAGCCTTCCCTTGTGTGGAAAGGGGGAACACGCAGTGGTGGATGAGTAGAATACGCTACTGTGTCTATCGTTAAACACGCGCGAGCAGCAATGCCTTACACCGTAAGACTTTCTTCCTGAGCAAAGACGGTAAAAATCGTTAGTCTTCTACTCATCCGTCTCGGCTTCGCCGAGCCACCTTCCCTCTCAAGGGAAGGCTAACGCCAAGCGAAATCAAAGAAAAATTTGAAGCCGTAAAACCACCGCTAAATTGCAAATTATCCCCGATTTATACATTACAACTGCAAAAATACACATATGATGTAATACAGAACCGCGCAATTTTGTAAAAAACAAAAAAATTGCGCTATTTTTTTTGCAATTTTTTATCAAAGTACTTGCAAAACATTTGCGAGTGTGATATAATATTCGACATAAAAGCGAATTTTGCTGAAATTTTTGTTTTAAAAATTGCAAAATCCACTCAAAAATCGTTTTTTTCACGAAAGGAAACAAAACCATGTCACAGTATGTACAGAATGTATTGGCAGATCTTATCAAAAGAAACCCCGGCGAGCCCGAGTTCCATCAGGCAGCAACCGAGATACTTGAATCCCTCGCTCCTATTTTCGACAAGCACCCCGAGTACGAGAAGGCAGGACTCCTCGAGAGATTCGTAGAGCCCGAGAGAACGATCAGCTTCCGTGTTCCGTGGGTAGACGATAACGGAAATGTTCACGTAAACAAGGGTTACCGCGTACAGTTCAACAGTGCGATCGGTCCTTACAAGGGCGGATTCAGATTCCATCCCACAGTAAACCTTTCCGTTATGAAATTCTTGGGTCTTGAGCAGATCCTTAAGAACAGCTTGACAAGCCTTCCTATCGGCGGCGGTAAGGGAGGAGCTGACTTTGATCCTTCCGGAAAGAGCGATGGCGAGATCATGAGATTCTGCCAGAGCTTCATGAGCGAGCTTTACAGACACATCGGTCCTAACGTTGACGTTCCCGCAGGAGACATCGGCGTAGGTGCAAGAGAGATCGGATACCTCTTCGGTCAGTACAAGAAGCTCCGCGGCGCATTTGAGAATGGCGTTCTTACAGGTAAGGGACTCTCTTACGGCGGTTCTCTCATCCGTCCCGAAGCAACCGGATACGGCGCAGTTTACTTCGCAAAGAAGGTTCTTGAGCACGAGGGCGACACCATCGAGGGCAAGACCGTAGTAGTTTCCGGCTTCGGTAACGTTGCGTGGGGCGCAGTTAAGAAGGCAACAGAGCTTGGCGCAAAGGTAATTGCAATTTCCGGTCCCGACGGATATATCTATGACGAAAACGGCGTATCTACCGATGAAAAGATCAACTTTATGCTTGAGATGAGAGCATCGGGCAGAAACAAGGTACAGGATTACGCAGATAAATTCGGCGTACCCTTCTTCGCAAAGGAAAAGCCTTGGGGACTCAAGGCAGACATCCTTATGCCCTGCGCAACTCAGAACGAGGTTGGAATGGCAGAGGCAGAGAAGATCGTCGCTAACGGCGTTAAGTACTACATAGAGGTTTCCAACATGCCTACAAGCAACGAGGCTCTCAAGTACATCCAGGATGCAAAGATCACCGTAGCACCCTCCAAGGCAGTAAATGCCGGCGGTGTTGCAGTTTCCGCACTTGAGATGAGCCAGAACAGCATGAGACTCTCTTGGTCTGCGGAGGAAGTAGACGAGAAGCTCAAGGGCATCATGGCAAACATCCACGACAGCGCAGCAGCTGCAGCAGAGGAGTATGGCTTTGGCTACGATCTCTGCAAGGGCGCAAACCTCGCAGGCTTCAAGAAGGTCGCAGAGGCAATGATGGCTCAGGGAATAGTTTAATAATAATTTTAGCGGCGAGCTGTATGGCTCGCCGCTATATTTTTAAAAAAAATCAAAATACCCTATAATATGATCGTTTTATCTGTTGACACAGGCGCGATATATCTGTATAATCCCTATATAAAACAAGAAGGGCGGTAAAAAAATGGGCTATCTCTTTTTGGCGCTTGCGCTTGCCTCCGGTGTAACCAAAGGATATTGCGGAAAGAAAACAAGCTCCGCAATAAAAAGCAACTCCGACTCCATGATAATGAATCTTCTCCGTATGCTCGTGTGCATACTGATAGGCTTTATTCTGCTTATAGTGCAAAACGACATGGGATCACTCACGTCAAGCGGTACAACCGTTGCAATCTCGGCTCTGTCGGGAATTGCAAGCGCGGCTTTTGTAGTAAGCTGGCTTTTATCGGTGCGCACGGGCGCGTATATGATGGTAGAGGTGTTTTTGTTGCTCGGAGTCACCGTTCCGATCGCGCTCTGCAGAATATTTTTCGGTGAAGAGATAGGCCTCTGGCAGATAATCGGTATTGCGGTATTGCTTGTCGCGGTTTATATAATGACAACCTATAACGCATCGATCAAGGGTAAGCTGAATATGGGAGCAATTGGTCTTTTACTTTTGTGCGGACTTTCAAACGGAATAGCCGATTTTTCACAAAAGCTTTTTGTCAAGGAAGCTCCAAACGGCAGCGTCGCCGCCTTCAATTTGTACACATACGCCTTTGCGGCATCCGCCCTCGCAATAGCCTGGGTCATCTTCCGCGCAGTAGATAAAAAAGCAGGGAATCCCCCTCGCACAGCGCTCGAGGTGGTCAAGCCCATCTGGTATTTTGTCTTGATCATGGCAATATGTCTCTTTGCCAATTCGTTTTTCAAAACACAAGCGGCACTATATCTGAACGCCGTAAGGCTCTATCCATTGAATCAAGGAAGCGCGGTCGTCCTGTCCTTGCTTATGTCCGCAATACTCTTCAAGGAAAAAATAAACGCAAGATGTATCATCGGCATCGTGCTCTCATTCGCCGCGCTCCTAATGATCAATCTCCTCTGATTTGCACGGAGATGCGTATGGATTTTCTGCCACTACAGACAAAAACAACCGTCTTTTCTATAAGACGGTTGTTTTTGTTTTATTTGTTTTCTTCGGCTTTAAATCTTGTGTAGCAATCCTTCACAGCGTAGAATCCGGCCTTCGGGCGACGGTATTCGTTCATAATACCCTTGTTGTTAAAGCCCCTTGCGCGAGTCATTCCCATTTCGGCGGCAGTGCGCATGTCGCAGAACTGCCAGACGTATGTTCCAACAACAGATCGATGCGCGTGGAATGTCTCTATACAGAATTTAAGCAGCTTTGCCTGATATTCCTCGCTCCAGATAGAAAGCTCGGCATCGTGAACACCGTACACCGCGCCGCCTCCGAATTCGCTCATAATTATCGGCTTCTTTGAATGTCCCAAGAAGTCTCGTCTCTCACAGAAGTCCTTTAAAAAAGGCTCCCATGCATCAAGTCCACCCGAATACCAGCCGTAATATACGTTAAGGCAAATGATATCGGTAAATTCAAAGCAAATGTCAACCATCGGGCGGCAGGTCGCATAAACCACCGCGCGATTTCCGCCTATCTCCTTTACCAAAGAGTAGAATTTTCTTGTCATCTCGTAGGCTTGCTTTGATTCAACGTGTATCTCGTTGTGAAGTCCCCAAATAATTATCGAGGGGTGATTGTAGTAGTATTTTACCATCTCGCGGTGCATCTGAAGTCCGCGCTCAACAACTGTCTTGTCGCCGAGTGTCTCGTCCGAAAACCCGCCTCCCCATATCGGTATCTCGCTCCAGAAAAGTATTCCGCGCTCATCAAGCATGTCAACGAAATCGCGAGAATTTGGGTAGTGTGATCCGCGTATCGAGTTGCATCCAAGCTCCTCAATAAGATCAATGTCGTGCTTCATTCGCGCAGGAGGAAACGCCATACCGAAATCAGGGTGATCGTGATGGCGGTTAACTCCGCGCACCTCTATCTCACGTCCGTTGAGCAAAAGCTTTTCGTCCTTCACCTCAACTCTTCTGAAGCCTACTCTGTCGAAAAGGTCGTCCGTGTCGGTGCTAAGCTCAAGCGAGTAAAGCTCGGGCTTGCCAACATCCCAAAGACGTATATTTTCAACCGTAAATTCAGGCAGGGAGATCTCAACAGTCTTTCCCGCAGACACGCTTGCATTTAAGCAGCTGACCGTCTCTCCGTCAAGGAAAAGCTTTACCACAGTCTCCGCGCGGCGCTTTTTTGCGTTGTAAAGAGTCACCTTGGGTGTACAGATAGCGGTTTTAAGATCATCCGAAAGCTCATATTCAAATCTGTGTCCGAGTATAGAAATACCGTCAAGCGTTTCAACAGCTACAGATCTGGTAATTCCTCCGTAATGATACCAGTCAACCACCTTCTGGGGAATAGAATGCTCGTCAAAGCGGTTGTCAGCCTTGACCGTCAGAGTGTGAACTCCACAGCTTACGTTTCGCGCTATAAACTCAAACTCGCAAAATCCGCCGTAATGATATCCAAGCTTCTCTCCGTCAAGAAAGACCTCGCATTCGGTCATCACCGCGCCGAATCTGAACAGAAGCGTACCGCCCTCGCTAAAGAATTGCTTTTCATACCAGGCAACACCCTCGTATTTCAAAAGACCGCTCTCGGTGTTCCAAACGGAAGGGATCATCACCGTCTCGCCTTTCGGGAGAGCAGACGCGTATCGGTTTTGATCCCCAATGCAATCGGGATCGGTCAAAAATTTCCACGCACCGTCCAAGGACTGTACCCGCCTCACCCTGTGCTCATCAAATATTCTCGCCATAATAAAATTCCTCAGTTAATCATTTTTGTTACGATCAATCACAGATCTCAAGCAACCCGTCATCGCTCGACTCTCTGACAGACAGTATGTGCGCTCTCTCAAGCGGATAGCTGTTGGGAGCATGGAGGATCAATTTCATCTCTCCGCTCTTGTCGCAAAAGAGCATTCCGTGACCGCCGTCATTTCTCATCAAAAGCCTCTGCGCGTGTATCCATTTTCCGTCTATCCTGCCGTTATCGGAATACGCCATAGCCTCAACGTAAGCGTTGCCGTCTCCCTCTTTTCTGAAGCTCGACCAGATCATCATAAGACGACCGTCGCTTACGCGGTGCATAAAGGGTCCGTCAGTTACAAATCCGGGTCTGTCGGACACACAGCTTACCGCCCATTCGGGCTCATTTGCACGGAACATAAGATGCGGCTCGCTTACCGCATGCGAGAGATCCTCGCTCATCTGCACGTAGCACATTTCTCCGTATCCGCACTGAGTCCACTCATGGCAGAAAACCATATATGGGACACCGTCCTCAACGTAAAGAGTTCCGTCAAGACACTCCCAATCCATGGGCGTCTGCGGATGCTCGCTCAAAGGCTCGAACATTCCGTCAGGCGTATCGCAAACAAATATTTGAGTACCTCTGTGGTGATCCTCGCTCTTCATCGTCGCAAAAAGATAATATTTTCCGTTGTAGCTATGTACCTCGGGCGCCCAAAAATCCCGGGTTGCCCAAAAGCTGTCTGAATTTAAGAAAATGGGCTTCTCGTCGCTCCATTCAATAAGATCGTCACTTGTTCTGACAGAAAAGCCTCCAACGTCCATGTATCGCGCATACATGTAATATTTTCCGCCCTCAAGTAAAATAAAAGGATCTCTTATCCTTATCTCGCTTGCTTTCATTTTTTACTCCTTGAAAAACAGGGGGACAGACAAGCTCTCCCCCCAATTTGATTATTATCCAAACAGCTTCTCGCTGTACACTCCGTCAGCAATGAGCTTCTTGAAGGACTCGATAACGTAATCCTTGTCCTCCTTGTAGGTAACGCCAAACCACTTGTCGGTGGTCTTAAGAACCTTAACAGTAGCGCTTCCTGCCTTGAGCATATCACCTATAACGGTGGGGAGGAGGTACTCAGCCTTCATCTCCTTTGCGTTGCCCGCAGCAAGGAACTCGATAAATCCGGTCTCAAGACGATTGATGAACTCAGGGGTAAATGCCCACATGTTCATCGAAACAAGAGAATCAACGTCGATAGGACGCTTTGTGCCGTCCTTCTCCTCAACGTAAGCACCGCCGTTGCCGTCCTTGTAGATGTTGGAGGTCTCAACAATAGTTGCAAGATCGCCGTTTGCGTCAACTGTGCAAACACCGCGGGTAACGCTTCCGTTGTCAGAGAGGGTATTGCCGAGAATAAATCCGGGCATCGCGATATCAAGAACGTCCTTGTTGTTCACATCCATAGAGTTTACAAGGTAGTCGTGCATCTTAACGTAAGCATCCTTGCCGTAGTAGTCGTCAGCATTGATAACGAGAGCAGGGGTGTCAACTATGCCCTTGCACGCAAGAACAGCGTGACCGGTACCCCAAGGCTTGGTTCTGCCCTCGGGATTCTTGAATCCGCCGGGGAGATTTTCAACCTCCTGGAATGCGTAAGAGCATGGGCAGATCTTTTCAATTCGGTTGCCGATGATCTCGCGGAAGTCAGCCTCAAGGTCCTTGCGGATAATGAAGCAAACCTTGTTAAATCCCGCCTCCAGAGCATCGTGGATAGAGTAATCCATAATGATCTCGCCGGAAGGGCCAACGGGAGCGAGCTGCTTTATACCTCCGCCGAATCTCGAACCGATACCGGCGGCCATAATAATAAGAGTAGTTTCCATAACACAAGCTTCCTTTCTAAAAGGCAATTTTTTCAACAAGAGGATTATACCACTTTAAACCCTTCAAGTCAATACAAAAGCATCAAATTATCATCAATTTCCCATATTTTCGGGCAATTTTTCTCCTCCGAGAATGTGGAAATGGATATGCTTGACAGATTGGCATCCGTCCTCGCCCACGTTTGTGATAACGCGGTAACCGTTACACAAGCCGCACGCCGCCGCAACCTTTGGGATCGCCTCAAAAACGGCGGCAACCTCGCATGAATTTGCCGCATCGATGGCATCGGCGGATTCAATGTGAGCCTTAGGAACAACAAGAACATGGATCGGCGCCTGCGGATTTATATCGCGGAACGCAAAAACCTTCTCATCCTCATAAACCTTTGACGAAGGGATCTCCCCTCCGATAATTTTACAAAAAATACAGGACATTTTTCTCTCCTTGCAAAAATTTCTTTACAAAACTGCTTTTATCTGTTATAATAGTTCTGTATAGTTATATTTTAACACCAAAAGTGTCAAGTGTCAATAAGAAAAAAGGGAATAACCATGCCAAAAACAACAGATCTTTGGACTTATCTGTCCTCATCGCACAAAAAAATAGTAATGTACGGCATGGGAAACGGAGCCGACAAGATCATCTCAATATGTGAGAGATACGGAATAGAGATCTCGGACTTCTTCGCATCGGACGGATTTGTCAGAGGACACTCATTCCACGGAAAAACCGTGTTGAGCTATTCAGAGGTAAAAGCAAAGTACGGCGCAGAGAACATCATCGTCCTGCTCTCCTTCGCATCCTCGTTGCCGGACGTCCTTGATAACGTGTATAGGATCGCCACAGAGTGCGAGCTTTACGCCCCGGACGTTCCCGTGTGCGGCACAACGCTCTTTGATAAAAATCTGTACGAGGAAAACCGTGAGAAAATCGAATCGGTGTCAAGCATCCTTGCAGACGAGGAATCAAGAGCAGTATATCAAAGCGTTATAAATTATAAGCTTTCGGGCGACGTGTCATACATCAAAAACACACATTCCGACTTTGATGAGGTCTATCAAAGCCTCCTTAAAGCAGAAAATTTTGAATACATCGCGGATCTCGGCGCGTATAACGGCGACACCGTGCGAGAGATAAAGCCGTTTGCAAAAAATCTCAAGACAGTATACGCATTTGAGCCCGACAGACGGAATAATAAAAAGCTTTCCGAATACGCCGAAAGCGAAAAGGATTTTGAGGTAAAGCCGTACAAGCTCGCCGCGTGGGATAAAAATGAGATCCTTGTATTCGACGGTAGCGGAAACCGAAATTCAACGCTCATGACCGGCGACTCTCTGCCGACCTCCAAGGCGGCTAAAACGGTAGAAGCAGAGGCAGATTCACTTGATAATATTCTTTGCGGCAATCGCGTAGACTATATAAAATATGACGTAGAGGGCGCGGAAAGAGAAGCGCTCGCAGGCTCGCAAAGAACGATAGAGACCTACCGTCCCACATTGCTCATCTCGCTCTATCACAGAAGCGAGGATATATATGAGCTTCCACTTATGATACACGAAAAATATCCCGATTATAAGCTTTACATCCGCCGCAGACAGTATATCCCTGCATGGGATACAGTGCTTGTCGCGGTGAAAAAATAATAAACTCAAGAAAGGAAAAAGAAATGAAAATAGCAGTCATCACCGGCGCTTCCTCCGGAATGGGAAGAGAATTTGTAAGAATGATAGACAAGATCGAGGATTGCGATCAGATATGGGTAATCGCCCGCAGATTAAATAAGCTTTCCGAGATAGAGAGCGAAACCGGAAAGACAATACTCCCCATCGAGCTCGACCTCTCAAAGGAGGTAAGCTATGAATTGTACAAAAAGATGTTAGAGGAAAAGCAGCCCGAGATCTGCGCGCTTGTAAACGCCGCAGGCTTTGGAAAGTTCGGCAAATTCGAGGATATACCGCTCGCAGAGCAGATGAATATGATCGACCTAAACTGCAAGGCGCTCATGGCTATAACGCACATCACCCTGCCTTATATGCCCAAGGGAAGCCGCGTGTACCAAGTGGGCTCGCTCTCCGCATTCCAGCCGGTACCCTATCTGTCAACGTACGGCGCAACCAAATCCTTCGTGCTATCCTTCTCTCGCGCGCTCAATAAGGAGCTTGAAAAGAGAGGAATCAAGATGATCGCCGTTTGCCCCGGCTGGGTCAAGACCGAATTCTTCGACAGAGCCGTTACCGACGACACGATCAAATACTACAACAAATTCTTCACATCCGAGCAGGTCGTAACCCGCGCGATATACGATATGTACAGAGGCAAGGACGTATCTGTCTGCGGCGCATCGATCCGTGCTCAGGTGCTCTTGACAAAGCTGTTGCCTCATAAGCTCGTAATGAAGATCTGGTGCAAACAGCAAAAAAAATAAGAACCTTTAAGAAAGACTCGTAATGAAACGCAATACAGAAGAAATGTATGCCTCGATGAAGCCGTCTCGGCTCTTCTTCATCGTTGCATTGCCCGGAATGATCAGCATGCTCGCCATGTCGATATACAGCATCATCGAGGGTATATTTATAGGACAAAGACTCGGCGAGAGCGCATTTGCCGCGATAAATATCGCAATGCCGCTTGTTATGATCAACTTTTCTCTTGCCGACCTTGTCGGAGTAGGCGCATCGGTGCCAATATCGATAGCGCTTGGCAGAAAGGACTACAAAACGGCAAATAACGTGTTCACCTGCTCGGTGATCATGATATTTTTGACCTCCGCGTTTATGGGCGCAGTAATGTTCTTTGCCGCAGAGCCCCTGTGCCGAATGATGGGAGCGAGCGACGCTTTACTTGATACGTCGGTTCGTTATCTGCGCACGTGTGCGCTTTGCGGACCTCTCGCCGCCATCTTTTTCGCAATGGACAACTATCTGAAGATAAGCGGATACGTCAAAACGAGCATGGCAATAAATATAGGCTGTAACCTATCAACGCTCGGGCTCTTGACATTTTTCCTCATAGGACTCAATATGGACGTTGTCGGATCCGCGCTTGCCGTATCAATATCGATGTGCGCATGCTCACTCGTGGCAATGATACCGTTTTTGAGACAGAAAACGCTCTTAAAATTCGCAAATCCCCACTTTAGCGAAGGAATGCTCAGGGAAATTGCCGCCTGCGGCTCTCCCGTGTTCTTAAATAACGTGTCGGGCCGAATCACATCAATATTGATGAATATCTCGCTTATGACCCTCGGAGTCAAGGCATGGGGAGTCGGCGGCGGAACAACAGCCGTCGCGGTGTACGCGGTTCTCATGTACTCAAGCGACCTCTGCTGGCCTCTTCTTTACGGAATAAGCGACTCACTCTCCCCCGCAATAGGCTATAACTGGGGCGCGCAGAACTATTCAAGAGTAAAGAAAATAGTAAAATGCGCATTTGTCGGAACGGCGGTCGTCGGACTTGTGTCCACCTCGATCCTTTTCTTCCTGCCGCAAACGATAGCATCGCTTTTCGTAAAGGCAGAGGATGCAATGCTGCTCCGCGAATCAGCACGCGCAATACGCCTCTTCTGCGGAGCGTATCTGTTCAGATGGTTTGGCGTAACGGTGCAGGGATTTTTGAGCGCAATAGAAAAGCCCGCTCTGGCAACGGTAATGTCTGTCGGAACAGCATTTGTTTTCCCGGTAATAATACTCGGCGGAGCCTGGAGCTTCGGACTTGACGGCATATGGTTCAATTTCGTGGGAGTGAATATGCTGACCGCGGCGGTCGGAATAGTTATGCTCTCCGTAGTGTATAAAGAGATCAGGAAAAAGGAAAAAGAGCTTTCGGAAAAGGTAGTATGATGAAACTGTGCTTTGAAATCTATATACCGGGAGAAAACACTCCGCGCTCAGCCTCGGCGCTTGAGAGCGCGATCAAAAGCCTCGACCCGGATATGTCATATTCAAAAATGATGCGCCTGCGCGCATCGGGCATGGCGGCAGACGAGTGCAATGACGTCTATTATCTCTGTACCGATGAAAACAATAATCTTGTATCTCGCCTTTGGATGGGCTGGGGCAAGCACCAAAATTCGGTCGGAAATTGGGGCAATTTCTTCACCTTTCCGGAGCATAGAGGGCAGGGGATAGGGCGAAAAATGCTTGACATGTGGCAAGATGACCTCCAAACAAGAGAAAACCTGCCAAAAGCACTCTTTTGCACAGCGGGCGAGGAAGGGCTCGCAAGGCTCTATGCACCGTATGGCTTTCGCCCTGCGTTAAAGAATGCCACCTGCGGACCGCTCTATTGTCCGCTCGGAGACAGCCCCGAAAGCTTCGGGGAGTTCTGCCGCGAGTACTATAAGCCTGCAAAAGGCTTGGTATTTAAGCCTGCCGGCATCGAGTGGCGACACGAGATAGATTGCCTTTATAAATTCGCAATGCTTGACGCAGGACTTGATTACCTGCCGCACGGAATGACCTCGCTTGAAGCCCCACTTCTCGAAAATGACACTAACACCGAAATCATTTTCACAGATGCAAATATCCCCGTCGGCCTGACGCATATATCAAGCGACGGCAAAAAAAGCATCACAATCCACCCAAATTATCTTCACTTTATATAGCGTTGTGCTTTTGGCACAACGCTTTTTTCTGCGTTTAAAATTGTGTAGGCGCAGAGATCTGCACTAATCTCCCCGCTCACGCAAACTAAAACACAGCCACAGCAAGAGGGCAACCGCGCAAGCGGTTTCCCTCTACTCTTGTTATTCCCCATCCGGAACGTAATTGTAAATTATTGTTGCTTCTTCAAGACATGAATTATTTGAGCCGATTGTTATCTTCGCCCATTGCTCTTCACTTCCGGTATAATACACGCTCGTAAGGCTGGAGCAACTGGAGAACGCCGACTTACCAATGCTCGTCACACTGTCGGAGATCACCACGCTCGTAATGCTGGAGCAATATCTGAACGCATAATCACCTATTCTCATCACACTGTCTCCTATCACCACGCTCGTGAGGCTGGTGCAACCATAGAACGCTTTTTCACCTATACTCGTCACGCTGTCTCCTATCACCATGCTTGTGAGGTTGGTGCAACAGTAGAACGCCCCAGAGTCTATGCTCGTCACACTGTCGGGTATAACCACGCTCGTGAGGCTGTCGCTATTGTAGAACGCCCGCTCACCTATGCACGTCACTCTGTCGGGTATCACCACGCTCGTGAGGCTGGAGCAACCATAGAACACATAATCACCTATGCTCGTCACTATATCGCCCTCAGGAGATTTTTCGGGGATCACCACATCAACATCGGTGCAAGATCCGATTCCGCTAACATAGCATGTACCGTCACTGTTGGATGTAAACTCAAGTCCCTCGCTGTCTTTCAGCTCCTCCGTTTCCGATTCCGTCTTATCATCCCTGTCACGTTTTCTGTCTCTATCACCTTTTTCACTGCAAGCGACAAAACAAGACAAGCACAATGTCAAAACCAGCAAAAGAGCCAATAATGTTTTTTTCATTTTCCTTTCCTCCCTACCTACAGGTCAATTATTAAATTGTGTCGTACCCTCATTATACCACACTACGAAAAACTTGTCAACGATTTTATGTCTTTATGTCTCCATGTTTTTAGCGCCCCCATGTCTCTTTTGTAATGTCGCCGCATACTTCTTTTGACTAACAGGCTTCGCTCTGAATCACTCATTTATCTTCCTAAATAAAGCACTTTATGTGTTGTTGTATATTGTTTTGCGTTGTATAGCATTCTTTGATGAGTTTTGAAAGTTTCAAATTACCTCTATATTTTTCCCAACATAAGGCCTTTGCGGTGAATTAAGTGCGAGAGCCACCGCACGAGCCCTCACCGAGGAAGATCAACATTTTTTCCTTTCTTACGTTACTTTCCTTCAACAGCGAAGGAAAGTAACCAAAGGATCGCCGCTTAAGGGAAAGAGGCGCGGCAAAACTCGGCAACCGATCTTGATAATTTAAATTCAATGTTTATGCCGAGTTCCTTGCGATCCTCTCT
>JAZUBI010000002.1:0-15596 GCA_045638385.1 Eubacteriales bacterium | reverse complement strand
TGCACCGTGGGAGGTACCGATAGAAATAGCGAGAGAGTCAACGCCTGTTCTGTTTACAAAGTCCTCAACCTCTTCGGGACGGGTGTAGGAGGAATGCTCTGCAACAACGTCATCCTCAACGCCTGCAAGTACTCCGAGCTCACCCTCAACAACTACGCCGTGAGCGTGTGCGTACTCAACTACCTTCTTTGTAAGTGCTATATTGTCCTCGTATGCGTGATGAGAGCCGTCGATCATAACGGGGGTGAATCCACCGTCGATACAAGCCTTACAGATCTCGAAATCTGCGCCGTGGTCAAGGTGAAGCGCGAGGTCTATTCCGCTATCCTTTACAGCCGCCTTAGCGAGCGCGAGAAGATACTCGTGCTTTGCGTATTTACGGGCACCTGCGGATACCTGAAGAATTACGGGAGATTTAACCTCCTCTGCCGCCTCGGTGATCGCCTGAATGATCTCCATATTGTTGATGTTGAAGGCACCGATAGCGTAACCGCCCGCATATGCCTTCTTAAACATTTCCTTTGTTGTAACTAAAGCCATTGTTCTTTTCCCTTTCGTTTTTACGTTATGCGGCGATATTTTCACCGCTCAATTTTATTACAGAGATATTGTACCACAATCTTCTCCTAAAATCAATAGCCGACAGGAATATTTTGTTATTTTTTTTGTCGATTTTCTCTGTTTGAACCAGAAAAATCGGGTTATTCGGCAAAAACTTACCGAATAACCCTGAAAATCAGCCAAGAAGCCCTTTATCCGCTCCGTCCGCGCTATCCTGCGCCGTGGATGCGATCGCGCTCGACTCGTGCGATGCGGCCACCGCTCCGTCGTATTCCTCAGAGCTTGCGCCAAGACCGAAGCTCACCGCTATGGCATTGTTTACTCTTGCCATGACCGCTCCGTCAAGATGCCCCATCTTTTCCTTTAGCCTTCGCTTGTCGAGCGTTCTGATCTGCTCTAACAGAACAACAGAATCCTTTGAAAGCCCCACCTTATCGGCGTGGATGTCTATATGTGTGGGAAGCCTCGCCTTTCCCATGCGGGACGTAATCGCGGCGGCTATTACGGTTGGACTGTATTTATTTCCAACGTCATTTTGAATAATAAGTACCGGACGCAATCCGCCCTGCTCGCTTCCCACCACGGGACTTAAATCTGCGTAAAATATATCTCCTCGTTTTATGATCGGTAACATTGTACTTTCCTTTCCTCTGCCGACATCGGTCATCTCAAAAACAATTCTTGCCACCGCGCCCGCAGTTTTAAACACATCGAGAGGAAAAAAGCATATTTTTTGTTATCTTACCTCCCAATAACATTTTATGCTCGTTCGTTATGATTTGACAAGCAGGCGCAACGCAGTGCCATAATCACTTTTTATTTGTAAATTTGACAAAATATCTATCACCCGAAGAAAGAATGTGTAACAAATGACAAAATTTAAGGCGCGGCGCTTTAATTTGCTAAAATCTCTTGACGGAAAAAACTTTTTGGCTTATAATAGTCATAAGTATTTTCCACATGAGAATACAAAATTACACTATCAAAGATAGAGAACGGAGAACGATTATGAACAGAGTTTTCAACTTTTCAGCAGGCCCCTCCATGCTTCCCGTACCGGTACTTGAAAAAGCAGCGAGCGAGCTTGTTTGCTACGGTACCTCAGGAATGTCAGTAATGGAGATGAGCCATCGATCTCCCGATTACGAGGCAATTATTCAAAAGGCAGAGGCTGACCTCCGCAAGATAATGAACATTCCCGACAACTACAAGGTGCTCTTCCTCCAGGGCGGCGCATCCACACAGTTTGCTTCTGTTGCGCTCAACCTTATCAACCGCGCGCCCTCCAAAAAGGCTCTTTACGCAGTTTCCGGTCAGTTCTCCGGAAAGGCATACAAGGAAGCCGTAAAGATGGGACTCAACGCTAAGTGCATTGCTACCACCAAGGACGACAACTTTGACCACGTTCCCACCATCACAAAGGATATGGTCGATCAGGACGCATCCTTCCTCCACATTTGCTTCAATAACACTATTTACGGCACAAAGTACGGATACATTCCGGATTGCGGCGACGTTCCGCTTGTTGCTGACCTCTCCTCCTGCATCATTTCCGAGCCTATTGACGTAACGAAGTTCGGCGTTATTTACGCAGGTGCGCAGAAGAACATGGCTCCCGCAGGACTCACTCTCGTTATCGTTCGCGAGGACCTTCTCGGACTTGCAGACGAGACCATTCCCACAATGCTCGACTGGAAGACAATGGCTGACAACGACTCAATGTACAACACGCCTCCCTGCTACGCTATATACATGGCAGGTCTTGTTTACGAATGGATCGAGCAGCTCGGCGGTCTTGATGTAATGAAGGAAATGAACGAAAAGAAGGCTGCTCTTCTTTACGATTACCTTGATTCTCAGGATTACTACATCGCACCCGTTAAGAAGGATTCCCGTTCCATGATGAACGTTACATTCGTAACCGGTGATGCTGATCTTGACAAGAAGTTCGCATCCGAGGCAGGCAAAGCAGGTCTTAAGAACCTTAAGGGTCACAGAAGCGTTGGCGGTATGAGAGCATCCATCTACAACGCTATGCCCTACGAGGGTGTTGAAGCGCTCGTCGCATTCATGAAGAAATTTGCAGAGGAGAATCCCAAAAAATGATTAAGAATATAAAGCTTTTAAACAAGATCGCAAAGGTTGGAACAGATAAGCTTGATCCCAATCTTTTCAACGTAGGCGAGGACGTTGAGGCTCCCTACGGTATTATGGTTCGTTCTGCGAACATGCTCGATATGGAATTCAACCCCGAGCTCCGCGCTATCGCAAGAGCGGGCGCCGGTGTCAACAACATCCCGATCGACCGCTGTACAGAAGCGGGCATCGTTGTATTCAACACCCCCGGCGCAAACGCAAACGCCGTAAAGGAGCTTGTAATTTGCGGACTTATGCTCGCGTCCCGTGACGTTGTCGGCGGAATCAAGTGGGCAGGAGAGCTCACCGAAAACGTTGCTAAGGCAGTTGAAAAGGGCAAGGGACAGTTTGCAGGAGTTGAGGTTGCAGGAAAGACTCTCGGCGTTATCGGTCTCGGCGCTATCGGCGGCATGGTAGCAAACACCGCTGTTCATCTTCGCATGAACGTTGTAGGATGCGACCCCTACCTCTCTGTTGAGGCCGCTTGGAATCTCAACCATCACGTAAACAAGGCGGCTACCTATGACGACATTTACGCAACCGCTGACTATATCACTCTTCACGTTCCCTCCACTCCCACCACAAAGGGAATGATCAACAAGGAAACCATTGCAAAGATGAAGGACGGCGTTCGCATCCTCAACTTTGCAAGAGCAGATCTCGTTAACGCAGACGACCTTAAGGAAGCGCTTGAGAGCGGAAAGGTTGCCGCATACGTTACCGACTTCCCCACCGAGGACATTTTGAACGTCAAGGGCGTTGTTGCTATTCCTCACCTCGGCGCATCCACCGAGGAGAGCGAGGACAACTGCGCGGTTATGGCTGCTATGGAGCTTGCTGATTACATGGCAAACGGAAACATCGCAAACAGTGTAAACTTCCCCGCCGTCTCCATGCCCAGAAGCACGGATTGCCGCTTGTGCATACTCCACAGAAACGTTCCCTCTATGCTCTCCAAGTTCACAACTCTCTGCTCCGAGCAGGGCATCAACATCGAGAACATGACGAGCAAATCCCGCGGAGACGTTGCATTCACTCTCCTTGATGTAAACGGAATGCCCGCAGAGTCGTCCATCGACGCTCTCAAGGCTCTCGATGCCGTTCTCAGAGTTCGCGTAATATAATTTTAAAACATAAGTCCCGCTACGAAACGGTAGCGGGACATTTTGTTTTTTGTATATAAAATTGCTTTGCTCTGTCAAGAATATACCGTGTGGCACATGCCGACAAAATTTCGTTTACGGAGTGAAATCATGACGGGCAAAAACAAATACAAGGTGCGCAACAAGCTTACGCGCGATCAAATATTTACTATTCCAAATCTTCTCTCTTTTTTCAGAATACTCTTGATTCCCGTTATAATCAGACTATACGTTTACCACGGGGCCCTCGAATTGACCGCCGCGGTGATCATTCTTTCGGGATTAACAGACATTCTTGACGGATTTATTGCGAGAAAATTCGGCATGGTAAGCGATTTCGGCAAGGCACTTGATCCTCTTGCAGACAAGCTCACACAAATAGCCGTGCTTTTCTGTCTTTTAACTCGCTTTCCGCTTATTATTCTGCCCTTGGCAGTCATGTCGGCAAAGGAGCTGTTTGCTTTCGTTTTAAGGCTTTTAGTCTTTACGCGGACAGAAATAGTTGAAAGCGCGCGATGGCACGGAAAATTAAACACGGTAATTCTCTATGCGGTGATCCTATTACACATACTGTGGATAAATATTCCACGCGAGATCTCGGACATCTCGATCCTCACCGCCACCGCAATGATGGCTCTTTCATCTGCGCTTTACACCGTTTCGGGCTTCAAGCTGCTTTTAAAGCACGGGTACAAAAGATAAAATCGAGGCTTTATGCCTCGATTTATTATTTTGCAAAATATATGCCGTTTTTCATGCTCTCGAGCATTACCGTGGCACTGCTTGCATTGGTTGCAAGCGGCAATCTCTGCACGTCGCAAAGACGGAGGAGCGCGGAAACGTCAGGCTCGTGGGGCTGTGCGGTCAAGGGGTCGCGCAAGAATATGATAAGGTCAAGCTTTCCCTCCGCAAGCATTGCGCCTATCTGCTGGTCTCCTCCAAGAGGTCCGCTCTTCATTCTGTGTATCGGAAGCTGTGTCTCTCCCATAATAAGTGTTCCGGTCGTTCCGGTTGCGTAAAGCTCGTGTCCTGCAAGTACGTCCTTATACTTTTTGGCAAGCTCTATTATTTCATTCTTCTTTTTGTCATGTGCAATAAGTGCTATTCTCATTTTTGTTCTCCTTATATGTTTCTATATTTGTCCTTCTTTTCTCATATGCTTTGTGGAAACGCCGTATTCGTGCTTGAAAACTCGCAAAAAGTAGTTATAATCTGAAAATCCCGACGCGCACGCTATCTCGGGGATCGTCATATCGGTGCTTATGATCAAGCTCTTGGCATATTCCAGCTTTTTGTGCTTAATGAAAGCCGCGATTCCCCCTTGGATGTGGGGTCTTGTCGCTTCGTACAGCTTAGTTCGGCTGATGTCAAGCTCTCTGCATATCTCGTCTACCGTTATTTCCTCTCCAATGTGCTCGTCAATATAGCCGTCAAGCGCATCTATGAGCTGCTTGCCCGACGGCTGTACCATTCGGCGCAGCTTTACATATTCACAGCATGCGTCAAGTATCTTTGCCGCCGCCTGTATCTGCTTTTCGTTTCTGTACTTTATTTTCTTTATCTTCTCTTCGATATCCGCTCCGTGAGCATATCCGCGGCATCTCGACAGCACCGCACCAACAAGCTCGACCTTGTTTTTCTTATCGGTGATGCGCCCAAGCATCATATATCCTATTATTTTCCCTGCCTCTATCATAGGCACGCTCGCCTCGATAAGTCCCGCGTGGCACTTAAAGAGATAAAGCTGCTGTGTTTGACGGCATTTTTCAAATGCATTCTCGTCACTCTCGCGGCATCTTGCGCGAAAATCGGGGTTTTTGCGCATACAGTGGCAAAAGGTATCCTCTCCCTTAGGATAAGAGATCAGCTCTGCTCCGTTTGCGTCAAAAAGCGCGATGCGTATTCCGCTCAGGACATAAAAGTCCTGCATAAGCTTCATAAGCTCTGCATCCTGATGCAATAATAACATAAAAATCCACCATTCCGTACAAATTTACAGTTTTTCGTACATTATTGACTATAATTATAACATATAACGTGATATAATACAAGAGTAAAATAAAATTTTATAATACAAAGGAGATTTTGTTATGAAAAAGCAGACATTCGCACTGTATTTCGGAAACCGCGGCTTTATGCCCGCAGAGCTCATTGAGGGCGCACGCGAGGACATGGTAAAGGCTGTTACCGACGCAGGCTACGACTATCTTATTATGGACAAGGATGCTACCCGTTACGGCGCAGTTGAGACTCGCGACGAGGGTAGACTCTACCACGATTGGCTCAAGTCCCACGAGGGCGAGTATGACGGAGTTATCCTCTGCATGCCTATATTCATCGACGAGAACGGCGCAGTTGCCGCTCTTCAGGATGCGGGTGTTCCGATCCTTATGCAGGCTTATCCCGACACCATCGGTAAGATGGACTTCAAGCATCGCCGTGATGCTTACTGCGGTAAGTTCTCTGTTACCGACGTTTTCTATCAGTACCAGATCCCCTTCACCGTTATGAAGCCCCACGTTGTTGATCCTCTTACTCCCAAATTCCGCGAGAACCTCGACGACTTCGCTGCTATCTGCCGCGTTGTTAAGGGTATGAAGAGATTTAACCTCGGCTGCATCGGTGCGAGAACAACCGCGTTCAAGACCGTTCGCTTTGACGAGGTTACTCTCCAGAGATACGGTATCAACGTTGAGTCCTTCGACCTCTCCGAGCTCATCTTCAAGGTTGGCCAGAAGGCTGATGACGATGCTAAGGTTCTTGCAAGAATCGAGGATCTCAAGGCTTACACCGATTTCACACTTGTTCCCGCAAAGAACATGCTCACTCTCGCTAAGATCTCCGTCGTTATCGACGAGTACATAGAGGAATATCATCTCGATGCAGTGACCCTCCGTTGCTGGAACGAGATGGAGACCATCCTCCGCGTTTGCCCCTGCGTTCTTATCTCTTACCTCAACGACAAGGGCATCGTTTGCTCCTGCGAGATCGACCTTACAAGTGCTATCACTATGCGCGCTATGGCTCTCGCCTCCCAGAAGCCTACCGCTTGCCTTGACTGGAACAACAACTACGGCGACGACGAGAACAAGGTTATTCTCTTCCACTGCGGTCCTGTTGCTCAGACTCTTATGGCAGGTACAGGCACTGTTACCGAGCACAAGATGTTCGCTAAGGGTGACCCCGGAAGCGGCTGGGGTACAAACGAGGGTCGCATTGCGGCATTCGATATGACAATTTCCAACGGCTTTACCGAGGACGGCAAGCTTAAGGTTTACACCTCCGAGGCTAAGTTCACCGCTGATCCTATCGAAAAGGAATTCTTCGGATGCGGCGGCGTTGCTGAGATCCCGGATCTCCAGAACAAGCTCGTAAGACTTGCAAAGGGCGGCTTCAAGCACCACACCACCGTTGGTATGGGTCATATGAAGGCTATTCTTGACGAGGCATTCACAACATACCTCGGATACGAGCTCATCGACATCGACAACTGATAAGAGGTCACAAAATGTATATTGGCGGACTTGATATCGGTACGACCGGCTGTAAGGTCTCGGTCTACGATGATAAGGGCAATTTTGTTTGCAATTCCTATCGCGAATACAAGGTAAGCCGCAAGGACGGAGAGCACGAGTTTGATGCGGAGATGATCTATGACGCAGTTCTTGAGGTCATCGGCGAGGCATCAAAGCAGTGCGAGATAAGCGCCATTGGCGTAACCTCCTTTGGAGAGAGCTTCGTCGCACTTGATGAGTGCGACCGCGCTCTCTTCCCGTCTATGCTCTATACCGACCCTCGCGGTGAGGTCGAATGTGCCGCTCTTACGACGGCTCTCGGTGAGAAAAAGCTCATCGATATATCGGGCGTTAAGCCCAACCAGATGTACAGCTTGCCTAAGCTTATGTACCTGAAGGCAAATTATCCCGAAAAGTACGCAAAGGTAAAGCGCGTTCTTCTTATGGAGGACTACATCGTTTACAAGCTTTCGGGCGTTGCGGCTATCGACTACTCCTTGGCGGCGCGCACCATGGCTCTTGACATTCGCACCCGCACATGGAGCAAAGAGATATTTGATGCCGCAGACATTGATTCATCGATATTCTCCACCCCCGTTTCGGCGGGTAACGTTGCAGGAGAGCTTAAGGACGAGCTTAAGGACGAGCTTGGAATCAATTACTCAATGAAGATAGTAAACGGCTCGCACGACCAGGTTGCCGCAACAGTTGGCTGCGGTATATTTAAGCCCGGCGAGGCGATGGACGGCACAGGCACGGTTGAGTGCATCGTTCCCGTGTTTGATTCCATCCCCGAAAACGAGACTCTCTTTGATGAGGGCTATTCCGTAGTTCCCTTTATTCACGAGGGCACTTATGTTTGTTACGCGCTTTCCTTCACCGGCGGCGCAGTTCTCAAGTGGTTCAGAGATAATTTTGCAGGCAACTTTGAGGGCAAGGGCAACATTTACGCAGAGCTTGATGCAAGCGTTTCCGAGAAGCCCACGGGCATTCTTGTGCTTCCCCACTTTGCGGGCGCGGCTAATCCCTATATGGACAACGGCTCTCGCGCGGCGTTCCTTGGTCTCACTCTTGAGCACACCGCATCCGATATGTACAAGGCTCTTATGGAGGGCGTTACATACGAGATAAAGACAAATCTTGAGCATCTTGAATCCTTTGGAATCCACCCCGAAAAGCTTTACGCTACCGGCGGCGGCGCTACCAGCACGGTATGGATGCAGATCAAGGCTGATATCCTCAACCGTCCCGTTTCCTCGCTTTGTGCAAAGGAAGTCGGCGCGTGCGGCACTTGCATGCTTGTTGGTGTCGGAATCGGTCTTTACAAGGATCTTGACGAGGCAAAGGCTGTATTCGTAAAAGAAAAGCAGACCTGCACGCCTAACAGCGAAAACGCTGAGACCTACGCTAAATATTTCAAGGCTTACCGCAACATTTACTCCGCTGTAAGACCTATTATTGAGGAGGTAAAGTGATGAACGAATATATCGGACATGAAAGCCAGCTTTACGGCGTTGAAGAGGTCCGCCTCGTTGGCGGAAAGGGCGACGGAATGCGCCTTCTCAACGTAAAGAACGGCAGAGGACTCGAATTCACCGTTTCCGCAGACCGTTGCGCAGACATCTCTCGCCTCTCCTTCAAGGGCGTAAACTTTGGCTACTTCTCTCCCTGCGGATACGTTGCCCCCGCATACTATGATGCGGTTGGAGCAGGATTTTTGAAATCCTTTACGGCAGGATTCCTGACAACGTGCGGTCTTACCGCAGTCGGCTCTCCCTGCAATGATGCAGGCGAGGACACTCCTCTTCACGGCACTATCGGCAACACCCCCGCAGAGCTTGTAAACTATTGGACAGACGATAAAGCTATTCACATCATAGCTCGCATCCGCGATGCGCAGATCTTTGGACGTCAGCTCATTCTTGACCGCGAATTCTATATTCCGCTTGATAAAAATGAGCTCACCATCACCGATACCGTAACAAATATCGGCGCATCCGAGGTTCCGCTCCAGATGCTCTACCACTTCAACGTGGGCTATCCTCTCCTTGACGAGAACGCTATTCTCACCATTCCCTCTACTGAGGTAACGGGAAGAAACGATCACGCAACCGAGAATCTTGCAACCTGGATGAAGATGGAAAAGCCCCAGGCGGACTACGAGGAGTGCTGCTTCTATCACAAGATGAGCGGCAACGTTGAGGTCAAGGTTTACAACCCCAATCTCAAGAAGGGTCTCGTTATGTGCTATGACGCAGACGTTCTCAAATACTTTACAGAGTGGAAGATGATGGGAGTTCACGATTACGTTCTCGGAATCGAGCCCGGTAACACTCTTCCCGACGGCCGCGACGTTATGAGAGCAAAGGGTCTTCTTGAAACTCTCGCCGCAGGCGCAAAGAAATCACACAGCGTAACTTTCAAATTCACGGAGGAATAATAAAATGCTCGTATCTCTTAAAGAAATACTCAAGATCGCAGAGGCGCGCAAGTGCGCTATCGGATCATTCAATACACCTAACATGACCAGCGCGCGCGCTATTATCGCGGCAGCTGAGGAGCTTAATGAGCCCGTTATCATCATGCACGCTCAGGTTCACGAGGAAATGGGCCTTTGCAAGATGGATGAGGTTGCTCCCATGATGCTCATGTTTGCAGACAAGGCAAAGGTTCCGGTCTGCGTTCACCTCGACCACGGTACTGACCTCGACTACGTAAAGAGAGGTCTTGACCTCGGTTTCACCTCCGTAATGTACGACGGAAGCGCATACGACGAGGAGCTCAACTATGCTAACACCTGCATCGCGCGCGAGCTTTCTCTTGCATACGGCGCATCCCTTGAGGCTGAGATAGGCTCTATGGGTGCTCGCGAGGGCTCCGCTACCGGTGACTCCGACGAGAGCATCTACACCGATCCCTTTGAGGCTAAGAAGTTTGTTGAGGAGACCGGCGTTGACGCACTTGCATGTGCATTCGGTACTGCTCACGGCGTTTACCTCAAGGCTCCCAAGCTCGACTTCCCCAGACTTGAGAAGATCAAGTCCCTCGTTGACGTTCCGCTCGTTATGCACGGCGGAAGCGGTGTAAGCGTTGAGGACTACAAGAAGGTTATCGACCTCGGTATCCGCAAGATCAACTACTACACCTACATGGCTAAGGCCGGCGCCGCTGCAGTTGCGGCACTCCAGGACAAGACCTTCTATCACGATATAGAGGTTGCCGCTATCAACGGCATGAAGGCTGACGTTAAGTCCGCTATTGAGGTTTTTGCGAACAAATAATGCAATAAACAATTAAAAACCCGCTCGGGGTTATGGCTTGAACTTGATTTCGTTCACGTCTCCCCGAACGGGTTTTGTTTTATTTAATTTTATTTATTTTTCAACACTCTCGATCGTGTAATTTGTCCATCCGTTTGTATAAAGCGCAAAAGTTTCGTCGCTTATAAGCTTTCTTGCCTCGTCAACGTCGTCCACGACAGCCGCATACGCGATATCAAAGGTGTAATTCGATTGATTGGGATTGAGCATGATATAAATCGGATTGGTCGTGTCACACGAGTAATTCCCAACGTGTGAGAGGTCTATGACCGCCACTACCCAGGTGTTGCCCGGAACAGTGCTCGACGACTGACTTCCGACCTGATTTGAGCCTCTGTCGTCCTCACCCCTCAGCGCTCCCGTCTTAGAGCTGTCAGTGCTTGCATAAAGTCCGATCGAGCCATCTGTGGTAGCGCGATATTTAATGACGAGATATTTACCCGTGTCATAGGTTGCGGCAGTAGCCGAGCCCGAGTTCGGGCCGCCCGTAATATTAAGATGATCGGGCTTTGCCGCGCCGGAGTATCTGTTAAATACAACGTTGTTCTCTTCATCGTAAAGGTTATATTCGAGTTTATTTTGGTAAACTCCCATTGAAGCAAGTCCCGAATACCAGTTTATCGATTCGGATACAGTTGTATGGTACACGACAGCTCCGCAAGCGGCACACAAATAAGAATATGTTCTTCCGCTAACCGATTCCACTATCGCATGCGAGCCCTTGCACGCTCCGCTGATTGCGTCTACCGTGACCGATGCGTTTGATGCATAAACAAGCTCTGCTTCAGCCGCATCTATAAACAAGGACACCTCGCTCCAATCGTCAAGGAACGCCATAGATGCGAGATCCAAGTACATATCGGATGCAAAATTGCCGTTCATGGTAAACTGGAGATAGCATACCGTGTGGTTGCCATTCTCATCTGCTGCCCAATAATCCTTCCATGTGTTTTCGAGATCAAATACGAAATATGTCCAATCGCTTTCGGTGATCTTATCCTGCGGCAGGTTTATGTCCGCAAGCTTCATGCTCGAGATATTATCGGGGGTTGCTTCACCCGTTATAGTTCCGAGCTTGAAATTCAGCGAGGATACGTTGATGCTTCCCTTCATCTTGACAACAAGATATTTTGCGGTGCCAACCTCAATGGGGTTTATCTGCGCGGATGGCCAAGGTGTGCCCGATCCGTCAAATCCTATTCTTGTCCAGAATATCTGTCCTACCTTATCCTGTCCGGCAACTCTTGTAAACAACACGCCGTCTTCTTCGATAAGTCCCTCGGGGTTGATCTGATAATTTCCGCCTGCGGGACGCGATGCAAGATAAACGGGATCAAGGTAAGCGTTTACATACTCGGGGACAACGTAATCGTCCTCGGGTGCTCCTGCGGATCCGCCGCCCTCGGCAACTGTTCCGCCGGCGATCATCTTCTTATTTATATAGTCGTAGCAAAGGGGATCCTTTGTTCTCATATAAGGATCTGTGTTGTTGCCGATTCTGATGACCTTGATAACTCCTGCGTTTGTATCAACGGCGATGACGTTGAATGCGTCATAGGTCTTTGTTCCCTCTACTCTTACGCCATCACACCAATATTCCCAGGGGGTTCCCGATTCCACGCCTATATTGAGGACTCCGTTGATGGTATATCCGCAAACATCGTGATGCTCGTGTCCCATAAGGTTTGCAATATGAACACCGCCGTTCTTCTTGAACTCAACTATGACGTCCTCTACAAACTGCTTGCCGAGAGGTGTGTAAAGATCATAGTTGTAAGAATGGAAGGGTGTGTCAAGAGGATACTCGATATTATTCGTTGCCTCGTGGGTAGATGTAATAACGTGCATTCCCTTTACTCTTGCATCTTCAAGAACGCTCGCAAGCCATACTCTCTGCGCGTCTATATCGTAATAGAGGTCTATTCCGATAAATCTGATGTTTGACTCGGGAAAATCCTTGTAGTAGGAGAGCGGATACTCGCAATCCATAAATGTTACTCCCCAACTCTCGCACTGAGTGCCGTAGATTATATCGTACACGCTTTCCTTGCTTGCTGTCTGCTGCTTGCTGACATCCGGAAGCATGGTATCATGATTTCCGGGAAGATTGAGGATCGGAACCGCGCACTCGTCACCCTCGGCATACATATTAGTGTGAGCCGCCTGTGTTCCGCCAACGTAATCTCCCGCATGAACTGCAAAGGATATGTATTCTTGGTAATAGTTGATCCACTCGACCATTCTGTTCCACATGTCAACTCTTGTGTGCATGTCTCCCGTGTGGACGAACTGAAGCACCTTATACTCATCACCAAAGGACTCGGGGCGTCCCGACGCGGCCTGAATAACGTAAGGCTCCATATCCTTATTGAGTGTAATAATATTATCTGAAGAAAGCACCGAGGAGGATGAGCCGCCGGATGCTGAAACGCCGGTATCGGTCGTTCCTATCCACCAATTGCCGTTTTTGCCGATATGAGGTGTTATACCGTCTTTTCCGTTGGCTCCGTTGGCTCCGTCGACGCCGATCGCCTTTACGCCGGTGTCAACGTCTCCGATCCACCAATTTCCATTCTTTATGTACGGGGTTTCTCCGTCCGCACCCTTAAGGGATTCTACCCATTCCTCAAAAGTGCCGGTGTATCCGTTTTGTGTCAGAACCTCGTATATCTCATACGGATCCGTATAGATCTCATCTTGTCCAAGGCTCTCACTCTCGGCCTCGGTCGTAACGCTTGCCGCTTGAGTTGTCTGCTCGCTTTGGGCGGTCGCTTTGTTACATGAATAAAGCGACAAGATCATTGTCAGTGTTGCAAAAATCGAAAACAGCTTAATAAGAACATTGTTTTTCATTACCGTCTCTCCTTTATTTGCTTAAAACCTTCAAAAATTTTTGGTTTGTTTACATTTTGATTATATCATCTACAACATTTAGGTGATACAATATAATTACATAAAAATATCATATTTTTTTGTTTTCGGGGACATTTTTTAAGAAAGGAGAGTGAATACCACGGCAAAAGTTTTAAAAAACATAAATTCTCTTGACGACAGAGGTATATTTTGCACCGAAGTACACGCCAAGGACGCACTGCACTCAAGCGACTCGTTCGCGCACGTTCACAACAACATTGAGCTTATATATTCCGTTGACGCCAACGTCGATATACGAACGAGCACCGAAAAATTCTCACTTTCCCACGGCGAGCTTATCGTCATCAGTCCCATGGAAAAGCACTTTCAATCTATCGAGGGCCCAGGGCTTTATTACAGCGTAAAATTCCTGCCAAGCATCCTTTTCTCCTCCGACCAAACATTCTCGGAATACAAGTTCTTTAATCAGTTCATATCGCTTCACGGCAAACGAAGGCTTTACAGCAAAAAGGACCTTGATGATTGCAATATCGCTTCCCTGTTTGATGATATAATGCGCGAATGGTCCAGCAAGGACCCCGGATACGAGCTGATGATTCGCGCCAACATTCTAAAGATCTTTACTGCTCTTGCCCGTTGCAAGGATTCCGATTGCAACAGCGCGAAAACCGAGTACTCAAATAACGCCATAAACACCGCCCTTGCATACATCTCGGAAAACAGCGCAACCGCCACCGAGCGAAGTGTTGCGGAGCATTGCGGATTAAGCCTTGCTTATTTTTCCACCCTTTTTAAAAACACGGTTGGAGTACACTTCGGTGAATACCTGATGCAGCTCAAGCTCGGTCGCGCGAAAAGCCTTTTGCTTACAACAGACAAAAGCATAACCTACATTGCCTACGAGACCGGATTTTCATCATCGAGCCACTTCATTGCTCGCTTTCGCGAGCTTGAGGGCATAACCCCCGCAAGCTATCGCAGGCGCGCGCAAACAGAGGGGGCTATTGACAAGATCAAGGCTCCGGCATTCACAGCGCAATTCCCGTCTGTCGGCGAGGAGAGCGGACATCTGCTTATATTCAAATATCGCACAAACAGATCGGATAAACCTCCGTTTATGCCGATATTCATATCCACGCAGAGACAGTTTCCTATATCGGATGACCTTTCGTGGGTCCTTCTGAATGCAGACGAACAATGGCGCGTTGTTATCATGGACTTGTCCCGAACAAGGCAATACGTGAAGAGCTTTTTGCCTGACTCCGAGGGTAAATTCCGCGGCGGACACGTTCATTTTCACATGTTTTACAAAAAACGCTCTCCCGATCAGTACGTTGATCTGGCTTACGTTGCACATGCGAGCGATCTTGAATCTGCGCTGTCTATCATTGGCGAGGGCGAGGACATTACTTTTGGATTTTTTGAGAGTCGCGGAGGCGACAGATTTGAAACACTACCCCTGCCTCAAATCGAGCAGACCTCTCAAAAAAGCCCCATCGTTACCCACTTTAGGTCGGGTCGCGAGATATTTTCGGATGCCTCATCAAACGGCATATCCTTACGCAAGGTTGAGCTTTTGTCCGATGACAACACTGAATACACAAGGATATGGAGTCCTTGACATTTTATAAGCCAAATACTTACACGCAAAACAGCAGAAAGGAAAAAACAATGATTCTTGATTATTCACAAAAAGGATTTAAAATGATATTCGAGGTGACCGAGGCAGGCTCGGTCGTGCTTAAGCATTTCGGTAAAAAGGATGCTTTTGAGGACAGAGCAAAAACAAGCCCCAAGCAAAACATCGTCAACATTCACGTTGCGGGAGACAACCCCAACGATCATCACTTTTTCAAGCACACAGGCTGCTCTGCAGATTTCACCCTGAAGTACGTATCTCATCAGTATTATGAGAATGAAAAGGGCAACAAGCTCGAATTTACGCTTGAGGACAGCAAGCTCCGCGCCGTTGTACACTATCAGTTCTACAATGGCATAGCCGCTATCAGAAGCTGGTGTGTAGTTACGAACATATCCACCGAGAACGT
>JAZUBI010000001.1:0-1126 GCA_045638385.1 Eubacteriales bacterium | reverse complement strand
CTCACCGGCGAAAAACAGGTCGTCATGGCGACGGAGCTGTTCGGGATCCCGTGGAAGGCAAAATTCGACGTCTATGACGAGACTAAGATCGTAGATCTGAAATGTGTCCGGGACTTTGAGGACGTTTTCGATAAGGGCTACGGCTGGCGCTCATGGGTCGAGTATTGGGGTTATGACATACAGGGCGCGATCTACCAGGCAATCGAGGCGAAAGTCATGCACCGGGAGAAGCCGCTGCCGTTCTATATAGCAGCCGTAACGAAGGAACGCGTTCCGGACATAAAGGTCATACAGATCCCGCAGCACGTTCTCGACGCAGCTTATAACATGGTCGAGGCAAAGATTGAGCGTTTCGATCTGATCAAGAGCGGAGACGTTGAACCGGTCCGCTGCGAGAAGTGCGACTATTGTAAGGCGACTAAGGTCCTGACGGCTCCGGAGATCTATGAGATTAAGGAGGCGTAATAATGGCAAAATGTAAAGGCTGCGGCGCAGATATTACCTGGATCAAGACGAAGCGCGGGAAAAGTATGCCGGTCGACGAGAAGCCTGTTCCGTATTACAAAGGCACAAAGGACAAGATTGTCACAGAGGACGGAGACGTTCTCAGCTGCGATCTTAACGGTACGGAGTTCCTGGGCTTCGGATATGTTTCTCATTTTGTAACGTGTCCGAAGGCGGACAGATTTAGGAGGCGATAAAATGGCGGGAATAGGCTGCATTAATTGCGAGGACGCTCAGTTTTGTCCGGACGCTTATAAGGACATAGCGGTCCATTGCGGCGCGTATGATACAGGAACGAAGTCGGACAACGTACATCATCCGAAGCACTACGAGACATATATCAAAGGGCTCGAGACTATCGACATAATTTACGCCGCTCTCGGTCCGGATCTGTTCAGAGGCTACTGTCGCGGAAACGTGCTCAAGTATCTCCTGAGAGCGGATCAGAAGAACGGTGTCGAGGATCTCGAGAAGGCTGCCGTATATCTCGATTGGGAGATCAATATCAGAAAGAGAGAGGGACACGAATGAAAAAGCTGTCGAATTGCGGAGATTATAATTTCGGCGAAATGATAAAAGCGCAGCGACTCGAAAAAGGACTCTCGATCCGTAAGGTCTCAGA